>NZ_JBEYFP010000005.1:0-51987 GCF_040634455.1 Kitasatospora sp. NPDC007106 | reverse complement strand
CCCGTCGCGGGGCTTCCCGGCCGTTGCGGACCGTCTCAGGCGGACTTCTTCTGCTCCAGGGCGCCGATCGCGCGCTCCGTCACCTCGTTCACCTTGCCGAGGGCGGAGATGGTGACCAGCAGGCCCTGGTCGGCGTAGTAGCCGATGATCGGCTCCGTCTTGGAGTGGTACTCCTCCAGGCGGACCCGCACGGCCTCCTCGGTGTCGTCCGAGCGCTGGTACAGCTCGCCGCCGCACTCGTCGCAGACGTCCTCGGCCTTCGGCGGGTTGTACACCACGTGGAACACGTGGCTGCCGTCGTTGCGGCACAGCCGGCGACCGGCGATGCGCTTGACGACCTCGTCCTCGGGGACCTCCAGGTCGAGCACGCCGTTGAGGACGATGCCCTCCTCGGCGAGGATCTCGTCCAGAGCCTTGGCCTGGCCCAGGTTGCGCGGGAAGCCGTCGAGCAGGAAGCCGCCCGCGGCGTCCGGCTGCAGCATCCGGTCCTTTGCCATGCCGATGGTGACCTCGTCCGGCACCAGCCGACCCGCGTCCATGTACGCCTTGGCCTCGAGCCCCAGCGGGGTGCCCTGGCTGATGTTGGCGCGGAACAGGTCGCCAGTGGAGATGTGCGGGATGGACAGGGTCTTGGCGAGCACGTGCGCCTGAGTACCCTTCCCGGCCCCGGGAGGTCCGACGAGGACGATACGCATCAGCGGAGGAACCCTTCGTAATTGCGCTGCTGGAGCTGGCTCTCGATCTGCTTCACAGTTTCGAGTCCGACGCCGACGACGATGAGCACGCTGGTGCCGCCGAACGGGAAGTTCTGGTTCGCGTTGAAGGCAACCAGGGCGATCATCGGGATCAGCGCGATAAGGCCCAGGTAGAACGATCCCGGCCACGTGATGCGGGTGAGCACGTAGTTCAGGTACTCGGCCGTCGGTCGGCCCGCCCGGATGCCCGGGATGAACCCACCATACTTCTTCATGTTGTCCGCAACTTCTTCGGGGTTGAAGGAGATGGCCACGTAGAAGAACGCGAAGAAGACAATCAGGACGAAGTAGGTCGCCATGTAGATCGGGTGGTCACCCTTGACGAAGTGGCCACTGATCCAGTTCGCCCATCCGGACTTGCTGTTGGTGAGCTGCACCACCAGCGCGGGGATGTAGAGCAGCGACGAGGCGAAGATGACCGGGATCACACCGGCCTGGTTGACCTTGAGCGGGATGTAGGTCGAGGTGCCGCCGAAGGCGCGGCGGCCGATCATGCGCTTGGCGTACTGCACCGGGATCCGGCGCTGGGCCTGCTCGACGAAGATGACCAGGCAGACCACCACGATGCCGATCGCGATGACGCTGAAGAACTCGACCCAGCCGCCGCCGATCTTGCCGGACTGCTTGATCGCCCACATCGAGCCGGGGAAGCCGGCCGCGATGGAGGTGAAGATCAGGATCGACATGCCGTTGCCGATGCCGCGGTCGGTGATGAGCTCGCCGAGCCACATGATCACCGTGGTGCCGGCGGTCATGGTGATGACCATCACGGCCACCCGGAAGACGCTGGTGTCCGGCACGACCTCGTTGGCGACCGAGCAGCCGGAGAACAGCGCGCCGCTGGAGGCCGTCGCGACGATGCCGGTGCCCTGGAGCACGGCGAGCGCGATGGTCAGGTAGCGGGTGTACTGCGTGATCTTCGCCGTACCCGCCTGGCCCTCCTTCTTCAGCGCCTCGAGCCGCGGGATCACGACGGTGAGGAGCTGGAGGATGATGCTGGCCGTGATGTACGGCATGATGCCGAGCGCGAAGATCGTCAGCTGCAGCAGCGCATTGCCGCTGAACAGGTTCACCAGGCCGAAGATGCCACTGGACGAGGTGTCCTTGATGCACTGGTTGACGGCGACGAAGTTGACGCCCGGGATCGGGACGTGTGCGCCCAGCCGGAACAGCACCATGATGCCCAGCGTGAACAGCAGCTTCTTGCGCAGGTCGGGCGTCTGGAACGCCCGCGCGAACGCACTGAGCACGGTGCCTCCTGCGCCTCCCGCACGTTGACGGCGGGAGGGTCGGTCCTGATGGGGGGGTGTGGGGCTCTTGTCGGCTGCCGGACGACTGCACAGGCACGCCTGACCCGCAGCCTACAAGGGAACCCAACGGACTCTAACAGTGTGCGGCAACGGTCGAGAAGCGAGTCCCGGCGCCGGTACCGGCCGACCGGCCGGGATGCCCGGTTTTGGCCGGTGTTGAGCACACGTCAGATCCACGCCGACCCGGCGGGTCGACGGACGAACGGGGAAAAGCAGTGGGCCCGCACCTCCCGAGAGAGGTACGGGCCCACTTAGGTCAACGAGTTCAGAGGAGCTCGGTGACGGAGCCGCCGGCGGCGGCGATCTTCTCGGCGGCCGAGCCGGAGACGGCGTCGACCGTCACCTGCAGCGCGACCGAGACCTCGCCCTGGCCGAGGACCTTGACGAGCTCGTTCTTGCGAACGGCACCCTTGGCGACCAGGTCGGCCACGGTGACCTCGCCACCCTGCGGGTAGAGCTCGGCCAGCTTGTCCAGGTTCACGACCTGGAACTGCTTGTGGGCCGGGTTCTTGAAGCCCTTCAGCTTCGGCAGGCGCATGTGGAGCGGCATCTGGCCACCCTCGAAGCGCTGCGGAACCTGGTAACGGGCCTTGGTGCCCTTGGTACCACGACCGGCGGTCTTACCCTTGGAACCCTCACCGCGACCCACACGGGTCTTCTCGGTCTTGGCGCCGGGGGCGGGCCGCAGGTTGTGGATCTTGATCGGCGAGTCCGCCATGTCAGTCCACCTCCTCGACCGTGACGAGGTGACGAACGGTGTGGACCATGCCGCGGATCTCCGGGCGGTCCTCCTTCACCACGGTGTCGTTCAGCCGCTTGAGGCCGAGCGAACGCAGGGTGTCACGGTGGTTCTGCTTGCTACCGATGTACGACTTGGTCTGGGTGACCTTGAGGCGAGCCATCAGGCGCTCACCCCAGCCGCACGGGCCCGGAGCAGAGCAGCCGGAGCCACGTCCTCCAGGGGCAGGCCACGACGGGCGGCGATCTCCTCGGGGCGCACGAGGCCCTTCAGAGCGGCCACGGTGGCGTGCACGATGTTGATCGCGTTGTCCGAGCCGAGCGACTTCGACAGGATGTCGTGAACGCCGGCGCACTCCAGGACGGCACGCACCGGGCCACCGGCGATGACACCGGTACCGGGGGACGCCGGCTTCAGCAGCACGACGCCGGCGGCCTTCTCGCCCTGGACGGGGTGCGGGATGGTGCCCTGGATACGGGGGACCTTGAAGAAGTTCTTCTTGGCCTCCTCAACGCCCTTGGCGATGGCGGCCGGAACCTCCTTCGCCTTGCCGTAACCGACACCCACGGTGCCGTCACCGTCGCCCACCACGACCAGCGCGGTGAAGCTAAAGCGACGACCACCCTTGACAACCTTGGCGACACGGTTGATCGCGACGACGCGCTCGACGTAAGCGGTCTTCTCGACGGCGGGGGCGTTGCCCCGGTCGTCACGCTTACGGTCACGCCGCTCGCCGCCGGTGCCGCCGCCGGCGCCGCTACCGCGGCGCTGGGGTCCAGCCATTGGAATTACCTCTCTCGTTTACGTCCGTCGACAGAGTCGACGAGCGGGCTTAGAAGTCGAGCCCGGCCTCGCGGGCCGCGTCCGCCAGGGCGGCGATGCGGCCGGCGTACCGGTTGCCCGCACGGTCGAAGACGACCGTCTCGACGCCGGCGGCCTTGGCGCGCTCGGCGACCAGGCTTCCGACCTTCTTGGCCAGCTCGGTCTTGTCGCCCTCGGTGCCGCGGATGGACACGTCGAGGGTGGACGCCGACGCCAGGGTGTGACCCTTGGCGTCGTCGATGACCTGGGCGACCATGTGGCGGTTCGAGCGGGTCACGACGAGGCGCGGACGCACCTCGGTGCCGGTGACGCGCTTGCGAACGCGGATGGCGCGGCGCTTGCGGGCGGCGTTCTTGTAGGCGTTGCCCTTGCCGATCTTGACAGAGACGCTCATCGCTTACTTACCACTCTTTCCGACCTTGCGGCGGATGACCTCGCCCGCGTACTTGACGCCCTTGGCCTTGTACGGGTCGGGCTTGCGCAGCTTGCGGATCTTGGCAGCGACCTCGCCGACCTTCTGCTTGTCAGTGCCGTCCACGTGGAACTTGGTGGGCGACTCGACCACGAAGGAGATGCCCTCCGGGGCCTCGACCAGGATCGGGTGGCTGTAGCCGAGCGAGAACTCCATCGCGGAGCCCTTCGCGGCGACTCGGTAACCAACACCGCTGATCTCCAGCGACTTGCGGTAGCCCGCGGTCACGCCGGTGATCATGTTCGCCACCAGCGTCCGCGACAGGCCGTGCAGGGCCTTCGACTGACGCTCGTCGTTCGGGCGGGAGACGACCAGGGTGCCGTCCTCGCCCTTGCTGATCTCGATCGGCGCGGCGACGACGTGGGTGAGGGTGCCCTTGGGGCCCTTCACCGAGACCGCCTGGCCATCGATGGTGACGTCCACGCCGGCGGGAACCGGGATGGGCAGCCGTCCAATACGCGACATTGCTGTACCTCCGTTTCCCGAATTACCAGACGTAGGCGAGAACTTCTCCGCCTACGCCCTTCTTGGCGGCCTGCTTGTCGGTGAGGAGACCGGAGGACGTGGAGATGATCGCCACGCCCAGGCCGCCGAGCACCTTCGGCAGGTTGGTGGACTTTGCGTAAACGCGCAGACCCGGCTTGCTGATGCGCTTGATGCCGGCGATGGAGCGCTCACGGTTGGGGCCGAACTTGAGCTCGATGGTCAGCTTCTTGCCGACCTCGCCCTCGGTCGGGTCCTCAACCTTGTAGGAGGAGATGTAACCCTCCTGCTGCAGGATCTCGGCGACGTGCGCCTTGATCTTGCTCGACGGCATCACGACGGAGTCGTGGTACGCCGAGTTCGCGTTACGCAGACGAGTGAGCATGTCTGCGATCGGGTCGGTCATGGTCATGGTGGCCTCAGGCCTCTCTCGCCGTGGTTTCTCCGCGCCAGGTCCCCCTCCGCGCACTCCGGGGAGTGCGAAAGGGGCACAAGCGCAGGGGACCTGCGACGTAGTAAGACATGGGTGCGAGCCCTCACAAGAGAGCCGCGAGCACCTGTGGAGATGCCGCGGCAGGGGCCCGACCCCACCACCTTACGGGAATCCTCTCGGAAGCCCAAAAAGCGGTGGAGTCGGGCACGCTGCTTCGCAGTGGTGTGCCTAGGGCGCCTGGACTACCAGGAGCTCTTGGTCACGCCCGGCAGCTCGCCGCGGTGTGCCATCTCACGGAGGCAGACACGGCACAGGCCGAACTTGCGGTACACCGAGTGCGGACGACCGCAGCGCTGGCACCGGGTGTACGCCCGGACGCCGAACTTCGGCTTACGCTCGGCCTTTGCGATCAGGGCCTTCTTCGCCATGGCTCACGCCTCCTTGAACGGGAAGCCCAGAGCGCGCAGGAGCGCCCGGCCCTCATCGTCGGTCTGAGCGGTGGTCACGACGGTGATGTCCATACCGCGCTGACGGTCGACCTTGTCCTGGTCGATCTCGTGGAACATGACCTGCTCGGTCAGACCGAAGGTGTAGTTGCCACGGCCGTCGAACTGCTTCGGGGAGAGGCCGCGGAAGTCGCGGATGCGCGGCAGGGCCAGCGACACCAGACGGTCCACGAACTCCCACATGCGGTCACCACGGAGGGTGACGTGGGCGCCGATCGGCTGGCCCTCGCGCAGCTTGAACTGCGCGATCGACTTGCGGGCCTTGGTCACGGCCGGCTTCTGACCGGTGATCGCGGTCAGGTCCTTGATCGCGCCCTCGATCAGCTTGCTGTCACGGGCGGCCTCGCCGACACCCATGTTGACCACGACCTTGACCAGGCCGGGGATCAGCATGACGTTCTCGTACGAGAACTGCTCCTGCAGCTGGCCCTTGACCTCGGAGTTGTAACGCTCCTTGAGGCGGGGGGCCACCTTCTCAACAGTCGTCTCAGACATCAGATGTCCTCACCGGTCCGCTTGGCAACGCGGATCTTGTTGCCCTGGTCGTCGAAGCGGTAGCCGACGCGGGTGACGACCTTCTTGCCGTCCTTCTCCACGACCAGCTGGACGTTGGAGACGTGCACCGGGGCCTCGACGGTCACGATGCCGCCCTGGGTGCCCGGGCCCGGCTTGGTGTGCTTCTTGACCCGGTTGACACCCTCGACGAGGACCTTGTTCTCAGCGGGGATGGCCTGGATGACCTTGCCCTGCTTGCCCTTGTCCTTGCCGGTGATGACCTGGACCAGGTCACCCTTCTTGATCTTCATGCTGTTCGCCATGAGATTAGAGCACCTCCGGCGCCAGCGAGATGATCTTCATGAACTTCTTGTCGCGCAGCTCGCGGCCCACGGGGCCGAAGATGCGGGTACCGCGGGGGTCACCCTCGGTGTTCTTGAGGACGACGGCGGCGTTCTCGTCGAACCGGATGTAGGAACCGTCCGGACGACGGCGCTCCTTCACGGTGCGGACGATGACGCACTTGACGACGTCACCCTTCTTCACCGAACCGCCGGGGATCGCGTCCTTGACGGTGGCGACGATGACGTCCCCGATACCGGCGTAGCGGCGACCGGAGCCACCGAGAACGCGGATGCAGAGAATCTCCTTGGCACCCGTGTTGTCGGCGACACGCAGTCGCGACTCCTGCTGGATCACAGCTTTCTCCTGATCGTCAACGAGAGTCGACGGGCCGGCCGCTGCTCACACCTGCGCCCCTGCGGGGCCTGGTGCACATACGGCCGTACCTCATCGGCTTCGTTACTTGGCCTTCTCGAGGATCTCGACGACGCGCCAGCGCTTCGTCGCGGACAGCGGCCGGGTCTCCATGAGGAGGACACGGTCGCCGACACCGCACGCGTTCTGCTCGTCGTGCGCCTTCAGCTTGTTCGTACGGCGGATGACCTTGCCGTACAGCGCGTGCTTGACGCGGTCCTCGACGGCGACGACGACGGTCTTGTCCATCTTGTCGCTGACGACGAGACCCTCACGGGTCTTGCGGAAACCGCGCGTCTCGTTGGTGTTCTCAGTCATCAGGCGTTCTCCACCGTCTCGATGCCCAGCTCGCGCTCGCGCATCAGGGTGTAGATCCGCGCGATGTCCTTACGGACCAGCTTCAGCCGGCCGTGGTTGTCGAGCTGCCCGGTCGCCGCCTGGAAGCGGAGGTTGAACAGCTCCTCCTTGGCCTCACGCAGCTTGGCAACGAGGCCCTCGTTGTCCAGCTGACGAAGCTCAGCAGCCTTGGTAGCGGCCGACATCAGCTCTCACCGTCCTCGCGCCGGACGATCCGGCACTTCATCGGCAGCTTGTGCGCGGCACGGGTGAGCGCCTCGCGAGCAACCTTCTCGTTCGGGTACGACAGCTCGAACATGACCCGACCCGGGTGCACGTTCGCGATCCACCACTCCGGCGAACCCTTACCGGAACCCATGCGGGTCTCGGCCGGCTTCTTGGTGAGCGGGCGGTCCGGGTAGATGTTGATCCAGACCTTGCCGCCACGGCGGATGTGACGGGTGATCGCGATACGAGCGGACTCGATCTGACGGTTCGTCACGTAGGCCGGGGTCACGGCCTGGATGCCGAACTGGCCGAACGCCAGCTCGGTGCCGCCCTTCGAAGCGCCGCGACGCTTCGGGTGGTGCTGCTTGCGGTGCTTGACCCTACGGGGGATCAGCATGGGGGTCAGGCCTCCGTTCCGGTGTTCTCGGCAGCCGGAGCCTCGACCGCAGCGGCCGCGGGGGCCTCAGCAGCGGCGGGACGACGGCCGCGGCCACCGCGCTCGCCACCACGGCGCTCGCCACCGCGGGCGGGACGACCACCCTCGGGACGGGCCGGGCGGTTGCCCGAGCGGGCAGCGGCGTTCTCAGCGCGGACCTCGGCGATGTTCTTGACGTCGCCCTTGTAGATCCAGACCTTCACGCCGATGCGGCCGAAGGTGGTCTTGGCCTCGAAGAAGCCGTAGTCGACGTTCGCACGGAGGGTGTGCAGCGGCACGCGACCCTCGCGGTAGAACTCCGAACGGCTCATCTCGGCGCCGCCGAGACGACCGGAGCACTGGACCTTGATGCCCTTGGCGCCGGACTTCATGGTGCCCTGCATCGACTTGCGCATGGCACGGCGGAAGGAGACGCGGGAGGACAGCTGCTCCGCGACGCCCTGAGCCACGAGCTGGGCGTCCAGCTCGGGGTTCTTGACCTCGAGGATGTTCAGCTGGACCTGCTTGCCGGTCAGCTTCTCGAGGTCGCCGCGGATGCGGTCGGCCTCGGTGCCGCGCCGGCCGATGACGATGCCGGGGCGAGCGGTGTGGATGTCGACGCGGACGCGGTCGCGGGTGCGCTCGATCTCGACCTTGGAGATGCCGGCGCGCTCCATGCCCTTCGTCATCATGCGACGAATGGCGACGTCTTCCTTGACGTAGTCCTTGTACAGCTTGTCGGCGTACCAGCGGGACTTGAAGTCCGTGCTGATGCCGAGGCGGAACCCGTGCGGGTTAACCTTCTGGCCCATTACCGGGTCCCTTCCTTGCTGCTGACGACCACGGTGATGTGGCTGGTCCGCTTGCGGATCCGGTAGGCACGGCCCTGGGCGCGCGGACGGAACCGCTTCAGGGTCGGGCCCTCGTCAACGTACGCCTCGGAGATGTAGAGGTCGTCCACGTTGGAGTGGTTGTAGTTGTGCGCGGCGTTGGCGATGGCGCTGTCGAGCACCTTGCCGACCGGCACGGTGGCTGCCTGCGGAGCGAAACGCAGGACGGCCTGGGCCTCCGTGGCCGGAAGGCCGCGGATGAGGTCCACCACGCGGCGGGCCTTCATGGGCGTGACGCGGATGTACCGCGCCTGGGCCCTGGCTTCCATGGTTGTCCCCTTAATGGAGTAAGTCACTTAAGTCTGTCTGGCGCTGAGCTCAAGCCCGCGGAGCGACTAGCGACGCTTCGACTTGCGGTCTTCCTTCACGTGCCCCTTGAAGGTGCGCGTGGGAGCGAACTCGCCGAGCTTGTGGCCGACCATCGACTCGGTGACGAACACCGGGACGTGCTTACGGCCATCGTGAACCGCGATCGTGTGGCCGAGCATGGCCGGGGAGATCACGGAACGACGGGACCAGGTCTTGATGACGTTCTGCGTGCCCGCCTCGTTCTGCACGTCCACCTTCTTCTGAAGGTGGTCGTCGATGAAGGGGCCCTTCTTGAGACTGCGCGGCATCTGACCTGCTCCTAGCGCTTCTTGTTGGTCTTGCGGCGGCGCACGATGAGCTTGTCCGACGCCTTGTTCGGGCGACGGGTACGGCCCTCGGGCTTGCCCCACGGCGAGACCGGGTGGCGACCACCGGAGGTCTTACCCTCACCACCACCGTGCGGGTGGTCGATCGGGTTCATGGCGACACCACGCACGGTCGGGCGGACGCCCTTCCAGCGCATACGGCCGGCCTTGCCCCAGTTGATGTTCGACTGCTCGGCGTTGCCGACCTCGCCGACGGTCGCGCGGCAGCGCGCGTCAACCAGACGGATCTCACCGGAGGGCATGCGCAGGTGCGCCATGCGGCCCTCACGGGCGAGCAGCTGGATGCCGGAACCGGCGGAGCGGGCCATCTTGGCACCGCCACCGGGACGCAGCTCCACCGCGTGGATGGTGGTACCGACCGGGATGTTGCGCAGCGGCAGGTTGTTGCCCGGCTTGATGTCGGCCCCGGGGCCGTTCTCGATCCGGTCACCCTGCGCGACGCCGCGGGGGGCGATGATGTAGCGCTTCTCGCCGTCCGCGTAGTGCAGGAGCGCGATGCGCGCGGTGCGGTTGGGGTCGTACTCGATGTGAGCGACCTTGGCCGGCACGCCGTCCTTGTCGTGACGACGGAAGTCGATCACGCGGTAGGCGCGCTTGTGACCGCCACCCTGGTGGCGGGCGGTGACACGACCGGCGTTGTTACGGCCGCCCTTGCTGTGCAGCGGGCGAACCAGCGACTTCTCCGGCGTGGACCGCGTGATTTCGACGAAGTCGGCCACGCTGGAGCCGCGGCGGCCCGGCGTAGTCGGCTTGTACTTGCGGATACCCATTTTCGTCCTCGTCCTTAACGACGATCACGTTCTCCGTCAGGCGGAGACCGGACCACCGAAGATGTCGATGCGGTTGCCCTCGGCCAGCGTCACGATGGCGCGCTTGGTGTCCTTGCGCTTGCCAAAGCCCGTCTTGGAGCGCTTGCGCTTGCCCTGACGGTTGAGCGTGTTGACGGCCTCGACCTTGACCGAGAAGACCGCCTCGACGGCCTGCTTGATCTGGGTCTTGTTGGCGTCCGGCGACACGACGAACGTGTACTTGTTCTCGTCGAGGAGCGAGTAGCTCTTCTCGGAGATGACCGGCTTGACCAGGACGTCACGGGGGTCCGTGTACGTCTTGCTCGTGATCTCGGCAGCCATCAGGCGGCGCTCCCTTCGAGCTCGCCCTCAGCAGCAACGGCCTTGGCGGACGCGACCGGACCGGCCACGAAACGCTCGAAGGCTGCCTGGGTGAAGACCACGTCGTCGGAGACGAGCACGTCGTAGGTGTTCAGCTGGCCGGCGTCCAGGATGTGCACGTTCGGCAGGTTGCGAGCGGACTTGAGGCCCAGCTCGTCCTCGCGCTCGACGACCAGGAGGACGTTCTTGCGCTCGGAGATCTTGCCGAACAGGCTCTTGGCGGCCTTGGTCGACGGCGCATCGGTCGCGGTCACCGCGGTGATCACGTGGATGCGCTCGTGGCGGGCCCGGTCGGTGAGCGCACCGCGGAGGGCGGCGGCGATCATCTTCTTCGGGGTCCGCTGCGAGTAGTCGCGCGGCACGGGACCGTGCACGACGCCACCGCCGGCGAACTGCGGCGCACGGGTCGAGCCCTGACGGGCGCGGCCGGTGCCCTTCTGGCGGTACGGCTTCTTGCCGCCACCACGGACCTCGCCGCGGCGCTTCACCTTGTGCGTGCCCTGGCGGGCAGCGGCGAGCTGCGCGACGACGACCTGGTGCATCAGCGGGATGCTGACCTTGGCGTCGAAGATCTCGGCGGGCAGCTCGAGGCTGCCGGCCTTGTCGCCGGCCGGCGACAGGATGTCAATGGTGGTCATATCCTTCACAGCCCCTTCGCCGCGGTGCGGACGAGGACGAGGCCGCCGTTCGGGCCCGGGACGGCGCCCTTGATGAGGAGCAGGCCCTTCTCCGCGTCGACCGCGTGCACGGTCAGGTTCTGGGTGGTCACACGCTCGTGGCCCATCCGACCCGCCATGCGCAGGCCCTTGAACACGCGGCCCGGGGTGGCGCAGCCACCGATGGAACCGGGCGAGCGGTGCTTGCGCTGGGTGCCGTGACCGGCGCCGAGGCCCTTGAAGTTGTGACGCTTCATGACACCGGCGAAGCCCTTGCCCTTGGAGGTGCCGGTCACGTCGACCTTGACACCCGCCTCGAACAGCTCGGCGGTGATCTCCTGGCCCAGGGTGTACTCGGACGCGTCCGAGGTACGCAGCTCGACCAGGTGGCGGCGCGGGGTGACACCGGCCTTGGCGAAGTGACCCGCGAGGGGCTTGTTCACCTTGCGGGGGTCGATCTCGCCGAAGCCGATCTGGACGGCGTCGTAGCCGGCCGGGCTGTCGGCGGTGTGGACCTGGGTCACGACATTCGGCCCAGCCTTGACGACGGTCACCGGAACGATCCGGTTGTTCTCGTCCCAGACCTGGGTCATGCCGAGCTTCTCGCCCAGGATGCCCTTAATCTGCTTAGCCATCTTCGGTGTGCCTCTCAGAGCTTGATCTCGATGTCGACACCGGCCGGCAGGTCGAGACGCATGAGCGAGTCAACCGTCTTCGGCGTGGGGTCGAGGATGTCGATCAGACGCTTGTGAGTACGCATCTCGAAGTGCTCGCGCGAGTCCTTGTACTTGTGCGGCGAGCGGATGACGCAGTACACGTTCTTCTCAGTGGGCAGCGGCACCGGGCCCGCGACCTGCGCACCAGTACGGATCACCGTCTCGACGATCTTCTTCGCCGAGGAGTCGATGACCTCGTGGTCGTAGGCCTTGAGCCGGATGCGGATCTTCTGTCCCGCCATGGCTACTCAGTAGTCCTTCTGTGGTCTGTTGCTTCCACGACCGGCTTCGTCCGAGCGGACTGGTCCGGCGGCGCCTCCGGGTGGTTACCCTCTCCGACCCCCGCGGTCGGGCGTGTCGCCCTACCGCTTGCAAAAAACCAAAGAGGTCTCCCTCTTCGGTTCCGCTCTCGGTCGGTGAGGTCTTGCACCCACCAGGCGCCGGGTCGAGGCCCCGCCCACGCTTCCCGGAAGATTCCCGTACGTCCGCCCCGCAGCTGCCGCGGTGTCGCTTACACACCACTGCGCCCACACGCCCACCGCAGAAGCAGTGAACGCGGACGCATGAACGGCCATCACGGGAACGACGAGTACGTGGGACTCGCTTCCGGTCCTCCCGGCGGGAGGCGCGCAGCATCGGCACTCAACCGAGCAACTTGGACATACTGCCACACCAGACGGCCCCGGCGCCAATCGGGCGGGGCCGGCGCCGAGCGGCACCGGCCCCGCCCCGGTCAGCCGAGGCGCTGCGGCGCGAGCTCGGCCCGGTGGCCCTCGAAGGTCACCATGACGACGTCGAGCGCCTTGTGGTGGCCGGTCCGCGCGGCCTGCCGGACCTGCGCGAGGAGCTCCGGGTCCGAGAGGTAGATCCGCAGCGGGACGGCCGACTGGTCGGCGAAGTCGACGATCTCCTGCCCCGTCCGCCCCTTCAGCGCGAACGTCCACGCCCGCCAGGAGAGTCCCTGGTCGCGGCTCAGCACGCCCAGCCAGAGGTTGTCCTCGATCCGCGCGGGATCGGTCGGGACGCGGTCGCCGAGCAGCAGCATCGACACCTTGCCGTCGTCCTTGGGCCGGGCCCGGTCGATGGCGGTCACCTGGTCGGCGATGCGCGGGTGGGCGGACTGGGCCCGGAGGTACACCCGCCCCGCACTGCTGCTCCAGCCGGAGTCCTTCGCGAGGTCGGGCTGCGAGTTCATCAGCAGGGCGGCGAGCAGGCAGGCGGTCGCCACCAGCGCGGTGACCGCCGGGGCGAGCCTGCCGAGCACGCCCGTCCCGGCGGGGCGGGCCCGGCGGGACGCGGCCAGCAGGGCCGGCCCGACGGCGGCGCCGGCCGTGACCACGGTCGCCAGGAACAGACCGTGCATCATCTTCTCGAAGAAGTACGAGGTCTGGCCGGCGACCGCCATCTGGTACTCGCGGATGCCGAAGGCGAGCAGACCGGTGGCGGCGAGGCAGCCCGCGGCCACCCGGGCCGAGGGATTGCGGCGGGCGCCGCGTCCGAGCAGCAGGACCGCCGCCACGGCGAGCACCGGGTAGAGCAGGTGGCGGCTGACGGGGTACACCGCGCCGGGCACGGTCAGCACGCTGGCCGATCCGGCCGACGCCCAGTTGGCGGCGATCGGCAGGAGCGCCAGCACGCCGGCGGCCGCGGCGGCCAGCAGGGTGCGGCCGATCTGCCGGAGCCAGCGCCGGCGGTGCGCCCAGGCCCACACCAGGGCGACCAGGCCGGTGGCCGGCAGCAGCAGGTAGTAGCTGCAGGCGATCGCCACGAAGACCGCGCCCATGCACACCAGCTGCTCGCCGGTGCGGCTCAGCGGGCGGACGGCGAGGGCCAGGAACACCGCGAAGAGCGCCAGGCCGAAGATCTCGCTGAGGAAGCCGGTCAGCACCAGCCGGGGCAGTTCCACCACGGCGACCCAGACGCCGCCCGCCAGGCAGACCGGCAGGAGGAAACGGGCGGCGACGGCCGGGCCCGCCGCCCAGCGCACCGCCCACGCGGTGAAGGCCACCAGGGCCCCCGCGACGGCCGTGCTCAGCAGGATGAACAGGGAGAGCGCGTGCAGCGGCGCGGCCGGCGCGTCGGTGCCGCGCACGAACGAGGTCAGCACGGCCAGCGTCATGTGGCTGCCGGGCGGGTAGGTGTACACGCCCTCCTGGATGGTCCTGGCGGCGTCGTCCGCCCGCAGGGCCAGGTAGCCGGAGAAGCGGATCATGCTGTCGTACAGCGCGAAGTGGCGGCCCAGGTCCTCGGAGGTGATGACCAGCGCGAGGCGGTCGACCGCGTCGCGGTGCAGGAGGGGGCGCAGGAAGAAGGCGAAGCCGAAGGCCGAGGTCAGCAGGACGGGCACGTCCCGGGCCGGCAGCAGGTTCCGCCGGGTCCGCCGCCGCGCGGAGTCGTCCGGCGCTCCCCTGAGGACGCGCACGCCGGTCAGGGCGAGCGCCGTGGTCTCGGCCAGGGCCAGCGGGTCCAGGCCCCAGGGCCAGAAGGAGGCGATCAGGCCGAGCACGCATATCCAGCCGACCAGGACGGCCGCCGATATGAACAGCCGGTCCAGCAGCGACGTGCGCGAGCGGATCAGCGAGGCCGCCGCGGTCCACAGCAGAAGGGGCGTCAGCAGGTCGGCGGAGACCAGGTGCAGCAGCACCGGCGCCAGCAGGAGCACCGCCGCGAAGACCGGGGCCCCTGTCCACCGGGAGGCCGTGCCCCTGCCGCGGCCCCCGCTGTCCGGCCGGGCCGGGTCGGAGGCGGAAGCGCCGTTGAGAGTCTTGATCGGCATGGTTTCGGAGGGCAACCCGAGCCCCTTCGATGGTTAGGTTAGGGGCGTCCAGCCGCCTAAGATCAGGTCGCGACGCGAGCAACCTATCAGAGCGTGTCCAGGAGGGGCCCGACGCCTCCGGGGCACCCGGTGCGCCCGTCCCCGCCGATGCACGGATACTCTTCCGTAGGAGCGGAGCGGTTGCCGGTCGCTGCCCGGCTTCCTGCGGCTCGAATTCGGCTGTCCGCTCCGACCGGACCGGAGCGTGCACGTACGAGGGGGACCCAACCCGATGTTCAGGGTGCTGAAGGCGATGGCGACGCGGTCGCCGAGCGACCGGCGCAGACTGTGGACGATCGCCTTCCTCACCTTCGCGATCCTCGGCGGCACCTGGTCCGTCGCCACCCCGCTGATGGCCTCGCCCGACGAGCCCGCGCACGTGGTGCGGGCGGCGGCGGTGGTCCGCGGCCAGGTGAACGGCGTCGAGGTGATGGAGCCCCAGATGGTGGGGTACATCCACAGCACCTGGGCGAACTCCGGCGTCGAACTCCCCAGCTGGTACCAGCAGCTCAAGACGGCCGACACCTGCTACCGCTTCAAGGGCAAGATCCCCGCGAAGTGCGCGAAGAAGGTCCACGAGGACTCGGACACCGTGCTGGTGACGACGAGTGCCGGCCGCTACAACCCGGTCTACTACTTCGCGGTCGGCTGGCCCAGCCTGCTGGTGTCCGGCCCGCACAGCGTCTACCTGATGCGCCTGGTCTCCGCCGTGCTGTCCGCGCTGCTGCTGGCGAGCGCGATGGTCACGGCCGGCGAGTGGCGCCGGTCCTGGCTGCCGAAGATCGGTGTGCTCGCCGCCGCCACGCCCATGACGCTGTTCCTCGGCGGCATGGTCAATCCCAACGGCGTCGAGATCGCGGCGGGCCTGCTGTTCTGGACGGCGGTGCTGTCGCTGCTGATAGATCCGCAACCGGACCTGCTGAAGCGGCGGTTGGCCCGCACGGGGGTGGCCGGCGTCGTCCTGCTGGAGATCAGGCCGCTCGGGCTGGCCTGGATCGTCGGCACCGTGTTCTTCGGTCTGCTGGCCTCCCAGCAGGGCGCGGTGCGCGAGATCGTCAGGCACCGCAGCACCCGGCTCTGGGCGGTCGTCCTGGCCGTCGCGCTCGCCGCGGCGCAGGCGTGGAACAGCACCCATCCCGACCACTCGACCATCCAGACCTCCGCGGACCTGAGCTTCTTCAAGGCGGCCGAGCACACCTTCCTGGAGAGCGACAAGTACCTGCGCCAGATGATCGGCTGGTTCGGCTGGCTGGACGCGGAGAGCCCGTTCCTGACCGTGTCGGTCTGGTCCGGCACGATCCTGCTGCTGATCATGCTGTCGCTGGCGTGCGGACGGCGCCGCGACGTGATCGCGCTGCTCGGGCTGATGGCGGCGATCCTCGGCATCCCGATCGTCGCCCAGGGGCTGCAGGCCTCCACCCTCGGCCTCATCTGGCAGGGCCGCTACCTGCTGCCGTTCGCGGTGGGCCTGCCGCTGCTCGCCGCCACCATCCTCTCCAAGCGCTCCCCGCAGGGCGGGTTGATGCGCGCCCGGCTGACCCTCGTCATCGGCTCCGCGCTGGCCGCCGCACAGCTGGCGGCGTTCTTCTGGGCGCTGCGCCGCTTCACGGTCGGCGTCGAGGGGCACGTCATCCCGATGCCGGCGGCGTGGAGCCCGCCGGGGACGTGGGTGCTGTGGACGGTGGTGTACGCGCTGGGATCGATCGGCGTGGTCTGGCTGGTGGCGGGTCAGAGCGACTACCGCCCGCCGACGGCCGGGGACGCCGACGGCACGGGGAGCGCCTCCGCGGCGCTGCCGGTGACCGCCTCGCCGGACGCCGGCGTCAGCCGGTCCCTCACCGTCCCCTCCGCGGTCCCCGCCGGGGCGGCCGAGGTCTGACCGCCGCACGGCCCGGGAACGGCACCGGGCCCGCAGGACGCCCCTCGAAGGCGTTCCTGCGGGCCCGGTGCCGTTCTACGACCGGTGTTCCCGTGGCCGGGGTCAGCGCACGGCGTGCCGCAGCATGGCGTTCACGCCGGGCCGGCCGGCGTGCTTGGCCGCCCCCGGGAGCAGGGTGAGGGCGTGCAGCCGTGAGGAGAGGTGGAGGCGGGACACCCGGGCCGCCTGGGCCCAGCCGTGCGCCCCGAGCCGGTCCGCGGTCTCCACGAAGAAGCGCTTGGCCTCGCCGAAGCGGGCACCGGTGTACGCCTTCGCCGAGGACTCGCTCTCGGCGTGCCGCCGGTAGCTGAAGCACTCCTCGGACGCCACGGCCAGCGAGGCGCCGTCCACCAGCAGGTCGATCACCAGGGCGAGGTCCTGGATCACGCCGAGGTCGGCGCGGAAGCCGAACTTCCTGATGGACTCGGTGCGCCAGCAGATCGACGGGAAGTAGAGCCAGTTGCCGCGCAGCAGGCTGACCGCGAGCTCCTCGCCGGCGAGCAGTTCGCGGCCGGCGTCCTTGGGCGCGTACAGCTTCCGCTTGGTGCGGTCCACCAGGGTGTCGAACGGCTCGCCGTCGCTGCCGATGACCCGGACGCCCGGCTGGACCATGGTGGCGGCCGGGAACCGCTCCACGGCCTCCCGGACGACCCGGAGGTAGTTCGGGTGCATCAGGTCGTCGCAGCCCATGAGGGTCAGGTACTCGTACTCGGCGAGCTCCACGCAGCGGTTGAAGTTGCCGGTGACGCCGAGGTTCTCGTCGTTGCGGAAGTACCGGACCCGGTCGTCGCCCAGGGACTCGAACCATCCGGGTACGTCGGGCTCGCGCCCGTCGTCGACGACGGTCAGCCGCCAGTCGTCGCCGTCCTGGGCGAGGACGCTGCGCACGGCGTCCTGCATCAGGGCCACGTCGCCGTAGTACGGCAGCAGGATCTCGAAACGCGACATCGGGCCTAGACCTTCAGGGCGGACGGGAGTTCGGACCCGGCCGGGTGGACGGGGGCGACCGGACGGGTGCGGAGGTGCTCCGGCATGCGCCGCATCATGGCGAGCAGCAGGACCAGGCCGGCCCGGGCGAGGTAGATCATCGCCTTGACCGGGGAGGCGCTCGGCCGGCCGGTCGTCCGGGGCCGCATCGCGACCGGGACCTGGCGGACGACGTAGCCGCAGCGGACGGCGCCGACCATGCTCTCCACCGTGTCGCCCAGGTACTCGACCGGGTACCACTGGGCGAAGAACTCGATGAGGTCGCGGTTGCAGGCGCGGAAGCCGGAGGTGGTGTCGGTGAGGCGGGTCCGGGCGATCCGCGACAGCACCCGGGAGAGCAGGCCCATGGCCCACTTGCGCGGGCCGCGGACCTTGTAGTCGCCCTCGCCGTCGAAGCGGGCGCCTATCACCAGGTCGGCCTCGGAGAGCTTCGCGAGCAGGGTGGGTATGTACGCGGGGTCGTGCTGGCCGTCGGCGTCCACCTGGATCGCGACGTCGTAGCCGTTCTGCTGCGCGTAGCGGTAGCCGAGCCGCATCGCGCCGCCGACGCCGAGGTTGTAGGGCAGGCTGACGACCGCGGAGCCGGCCGCGGCGGCCACCTGGGCGGTGGCGTCCGAGGAGCCGTCGTTCACCACCAGCGTGTCCACCCAGGGGAGTTGGGTCTGCAACTCCTTGAGCACGCCGGGAAGGCCCTCGGCCTCGTTCCAGGCCGGAAGGATGACGAGGACTCGGCGCCCGTCGATCATGAGTGCACCTCGGTTTCGGCACTGTCCTCGGGGAGGTCGCGGGCGGTCTGCAGCGAGTACCCGTCCCGTTCCATCAGGTGGGCCCGCATCAGCGCGACCTCCTCGGAAAGGCTGCGGGTCTCGGCCTCCAGACGGCTGGCCTCCCAGCTGAGGTGCAGGCAAACGAGCAGGATGAGGATGAAGCCCGCGAACAGGACCAGGCTCACACCGGAAGCGACCCCGAGCCGGCGGGCCGTGGCGTCGAGGACCCGGGGGACGAACCCCAGCGGAGCCACGACCAGGCCGATGGCTATCCATATCGCGGCGTACTTCTCACGCAGCTGTTGCCTGCGCAGCAGCTCGACGATGCAGGCGAGCACCAGCACGCCGGTGATCGAGGTGAGAACTGTGAGTTGCACGGAAGAATTCGCCTTTCGGCATCGGCGGGAGGCTCATCGTAGTCGCACGTGCGGCAGGGTCCGTGGACGGGGTCGAACCGTTGCGCGGGCCGTTCAGACCCGGTCGAGCACGGCGGTCGGCGGGTTGGGCGACGAGGTGCGGCGGGCGGGCCGGAGCGCGGCGAGCATGCCGAGGCACGTCACCGCGGAGCCCGCGAAGTAGGCGAGTTCCGTCCGGGTGGCGATGGGCCCCGGCAGCAGGGTCACCCCCACCAGGCAGGCCGTTCCCAGGACCCAGCCGAGCAGCTGGAAGCGGTGCCGGTCGAGCACCATGAGGGCCTGGCCGAGGAGCATCGCCAGCATGTAGAAGAGGGTGCCGAGGGAGAGCCAGAGGAAGTCCCAGCCGCCCAGCACCGGCGGTGCGGCGAACAGCACGCGGATGAGCCACGGCCCGAGGGCGACCGCGACGGCTCCACCGGCTCCGCCGAGCAGGCAGATGACCGCCCCGCTGCGCCGGAGCAGCTGGTTGAAGGCCGGGCGGTCGCCCGCCGCGGCGGCGCTCGACAGCCCGCTGAGCAGCGAGGCCTGCAGCGAGCCGAAGACGAAGAGCGGCACCCGGGCCAGCACCAGGGCGTTCAGCAGGGCGGCGATCAGCGCGACCGCCGTCGGCTCCAGCAGCTGGGTGCTGAGGACGACCGCGTTCACCACGAGCTGGGCGAGCAGGGTCGAGCAGATCAGCAGCCACAGCCCGCGGGAGAGGTCCCGCCAGGCGATGGCCGGGCCGGGCCGCAGCACCCGGACGAGCGGCGGCAGGGTCACCAGCACGGACACCAGCGGCGCGACCGCGAGGATCAGGCTGAAGGCCAGGGCCGTGTGCGCACCCGCCGCGGCGCAGCCGAAGGCGAGGCCCATCCGCAGGCCGCCGTCCACGCCGAGCTGGGTGCCGTACGCGGTGAACCGGCCGAGGCCGGCGAGGATGCCGCGGGTGAGGTAGCCGGCGGCGAGGCCGACGAAGGCCGCGCCGAGGGCGGCCACCATCGCCAGGTCGCCGTGGAAGAAGGAGTCGGCGATCGGCCGGGACGCGGCCGCGAGGACGGCGAGGGTCGCCGCCAGGATCCCGCCGGTGAGCAGGGCCGCCTTGCGCAGCACCGGGAGCGCGCCGTGGCCGAGGACGGCCCGGGCGGCGACGATCCGGGTCAGCTCCTGTTCGATCGGGAAGAAGACGCCGATCCCGATCGACATGACGATGGTCCACAGCACCGAGACGTTCGCCATCGCGTCGACCGACAGGCTGTGGCCGGCCACGCCCAGGTGGACGTAGGAGGCGGCGCCGAGGACCACCGTGCCGGCGGCCACGACCGGGGTGCCGGCCGGAAGGGCGGCCAGGACCCTGGCGAGCGGGTTCCTCATCGGGTGCCGCCGTCCTCGGCGGCGGGGACGGACGTGCGGGCGGCGGCGGCGAGCGCGGCGAACGCCGGGGTGGCCATGGCCTCCTCCAGCTGGGCCCGCCAGTCGGCCTGCGGCGCGAGGCCGGCCGCGGCGAAGCGGTCGTGCCCGAGCACGCTGAAGGCGGGCCGGACGGCGGGGCGGACGAAGGCCGCCGAGGTGGTGGTGCGGATCCGCTCCGGGTCCAGTCCGGCCAGGCGGTAGGCCTCCCGGGCGAGCCCGTGCCAGGTCGTCCGGCCGGCGGCGGTGCCGTGGTAGACACCGGCCGGTGCGTCGGCGGACCGGCCGAGGGCGGCCAGCTGCCGGGCGAGGGCGCGGGACCAGGTGGGCTGGCCGTGCTGGTCGTCGACGACGTCGAGGGCGGGCCGCTGGGCGGCCAGCTTGAGCATGGTGGCGACGAAGTTCGGGCCGTGCTCGCCGTAGAGCCACGCGGTGCGCACCACGTAGCCGTTCTCCGGCAGCAGCTCCAGCACGGCGCGCTCGCCGGCCAGCTTGCTGCGGCCGTAGGCGTTGACCGGCGCGGTGGCGGCGGTCTCCGGGTAGGGCTCGGTGGCGTCGCCGGGCAGCACGTAGTCGGTGGAGACCTGCAGCAGCCGCGCGCCCTCGGCGGCACAGGCGGCGGCGAGGTTGCGGGCACCGTCGCCGTTGACCGCGGTGGCGGCGGCCTCGGCGCTCTCCGCGCCGTCGACGTCCGTCCAGGCGGCGCAGTTGACGACCACCCGGTGGCCGCGGACGGCGGCCCGGACGGCGGCCGGGTCGGTGATGTCGAGGTCGGCCCGGCCCAGCGCCGTCACCTCGTCGCCCTCGTTCTCGAGGACGGTGACGAGGTCGCGGCCGAGCATGCCGGCCGCGCCCGTCACCAGCCAGCGGGTACTCACTTCGCCAGGGCCGCCTTCGTCTTGAGCGGCTCCCACCAGGCGCGGTTCTCGCGGTACCAGGCGATGGTGGCCGCGAGGCCGTCCTCGAAGCGCACCTGCGGGGTGTAGCCGAGCTCCTCGCGGATCTTGGAGATGTCGAGGGAGTAGCGCAGGTCGTGGCCCTTGCGGTCCTGGACGTGCTCGACCATGTCCCAGCCGGCGCCGGCGGCTTCCAGCAGGAGGCCGGTGAGCTCCTTGTTGGTGACCTCGGTGCCGCCGCCGATGTTGTAGACCTCGCCGGCCCGGCCGCCGCGCATCACCAGGTCGATGCCCCGGCAGTGGTCGGAGACGTGCAGCCAGTCCCGGATGTTGCCGCCGTCGCCGTACAGCGGCACCTTCCTGCCGTCGATCAGGTTGGTGGTGAACAGCGGGATGACCTTCTCCGGGAACTGGTAGTACCCGTAGTTGTTGGAGCAGCGGGTGACCACCACGTCCATGCCGTGGGTGCGGTGGTAGGCCAGCGCCAGCAGGTCGGAGGACGCCTTGGAGGCGGAGTACGGGGAGTTGGGCGCGAGCGGCCACTCCTCCGTCCAGGAGCCCTCGGTGATGGAGCCGTAGACCTCGTCGGTGGAGACGTGGACGAAGCGGCCGACCCCGTGCTTGCGGGCGGCGTCGAGCAGCACCTGGGTGCCGACGACGTTGGTGAGGACGAAGGGGCCGGCACCGGCGATCGAGCGGTCCACGTGGGACTCCGCGGCGAAGTGCACGACGACGTCGTGGCCGGGCATCACCTGGTCGACGACGGCCTCGTCGCAGATGTCGCCCTTCACGAAGGTGTAGCCCGGGTGCTCCGCCACGGGGGCGAGGTTCGCCTCGACGCCCGAGTAGGTGAGCTTGTCGAGCACGGTGATCCTGAGCGACCCGTCCGCGCCGAGCAGCTGTCGGACAAACTCTGAACCGATGAAGCCGGCACCGCCGGTGACGAGAATGCGCATAGTGCCCGCAGTCTACTTGCCGTCCGGACGCATGGACGGCCCGGGCGAGGGGTATGGGGCGGTCCTCGCATAGGCTGCACGCCATGCGTGGAATTCTCTTGGCCGGCGGCACCGGGTCCCGGCTGTGGCCCCTGACGCGAGCGGTCTCGAAGCAGCTGCTCCCGGTCTTCGACAAGCCGATGATCTACTACCCGCTCTCCACCCTGGTGATGGCGGGCATCAGCGAGATCCTGATCATCACGACCCCGGAGGACCGGCCGCAGTTCGAGCGCCTGCTCGGCGACGGCTCCCAGCTGGGCCTCAGCCTCGAATACGCGGTGCAGGAGCGTCCCGAGGGCATCGCCCAGGCGTTCGTCCTCGGCGCGGACTTCATCGGCGACGAGCACGTGGCGCTGATCCTCGGCGACAACATCTTTCACGGCAGCGGCCTCGGCACGCGGCTCGCCGAGCACACCGACGCGGTCGGCGGCCGGGTCTTCGCGTACCCGGTGGCCGACCCGACCGCCTACGGCGTGGTCGAGTTCGACGAGCGGGGCCAGGTCATCTCCATCGAGGAGAAGCCGGAGAAGCCGAAGTCCCGGTACGCGGTGCCGGGCCTCTACTTCTACGACAACCGCGTGGTGGAGATCGCCCGCGACCTGGAGCCGAGCGCCCGCGGCGAGCTCGAGATCACCGCCGTCAACGAGGCGTACCTGCGCGACGGCCGGCTGCACGTGACGATCCTCGACCGCGGCACCGCCTGGCTGGACACCGGGACGTTCGTGTCGATGGTGCAGGCCTCGGAGTTCGTCCGCGTGATCGAGGAACGCCAGGGCTTCAAGATCGGCTGCATCGAGGAGGCGTGCTGGCGCGCCGGGCTGATCGACTCCGAGCAGCTGCGCGAGCTGGCCCTGCCGCTGCTGAAGAGCGGTTACGGCACCTACCTGTTGAACCTGCTGGACGAGGAGGAGTCCCGGTGAAGATCCGCGAGCTCGGCATCGAGGGAGCGTTCGAGATCACCCCGCAGCTGCACGGGGACCCGCGCGGCCTGTTCACCGAGTGGTACCGCTTCGACCGGCTGGCCGAGGCGGTCGGGCACCCGCTGCGCCTGGCCCAGGGCAACCTCTCCGTCTCGGCGCGCGGCGTGGTGCGCGGCATCCACTTCGCCGACGTGCCGCCCGGTCAGGCGAAGTACGTGACCTGCGTGCGCGGTGCGGTGCTCGACGTGGTGGTGGACCTGCGGGTCGGCTCGCCGACCTTCGGCCGCTGGGAGGGCGTCCGGCTGGACGACACCGAGCGCCGGGCGCTGTACATAGCCGAGGGCCTCGGCCACGGCTTCTGCGCGCTCACCGACGACGCCACGCTGTCGTACCTCTGCTCGGAGACCTACAACCCCACCGGGGAGCACGCGGTGCACCCGCTCGACGCGGAGCTGGGCATCGAGTGGCCGGCCGAGCTGCCGCAGCTGTCGGCCCGCGACGAGGCCGCGCCCTCGCTCGCCGAGGCGATCGCCACCGGCCTGCTGCCGGACTACGAGACCTGCCGCACGTACTCCGCGGGCCTGTGACCCGGTAACCGGAAACGCGGAAGGGCCCGCCCTCCCCGTCCTCGCGGACGGAGGGGGCGGGCCCTTCCGTTTGCCTCGCGGCGAGCCTGTCTACGACAGACCAGGGTCAGATCGTCACTTGACGATCTTGGTGACCTGGCCGGCGCCGACGGTGCGGCCACCCTCACGGATGGCGAACTTGAGGCCCTCCTCCATGGCGACGGGCTGGATCAGCGCGACGGTCATGGCGGTGTTGTCGCCCGGCATGACCATCTCGGTGCCCTCGGGGAGGGTCACGACGCCGGTCACGTCCGTGGTACGGAAGTAGAACTGCGGGCGGTAGTTGTTGAAGAAGGGGGTGTGACGGCCACCCTCGTCCTTCGACAGGATGTAGGCCTGGGCCTCGAAGTCGGTGTGCGGGGTGACCGAACCCGGCTTGATGATGACCTGGCCGCGCTCGACGTCCTCGCGCTTGATGCCACGGAGGAGCAGACCGACGTTCTCACCGGCCTGGCCCTCGTCGAGCAGCTTGCGGAACATCTCGATACCGGTGACCGTGGTGGTGGTCTTGGTGGTCTTGATGCCGATGATGTCGACGGTCTCGTTGACCTTGAGGACACCGCGCTCGATGCGGCCGGTGACGACGGTGCCACGACCGGTGATCGTGAAGACGTCCTCGATCGGCATCAGGAACGGCAGCTCGGTGGCACGGGCCGGGGTCGGGATCGACTCGTCGACGGCGTGCATGAGGCCGAGGAGCTTCTCGCCCCACTCCTTGTCGCCCTCGAGCGCCTTGAGCGCCGAGACGCGCACGACCGGCAGGTCGTCGCCCGGGAACTCGTACTCGGAGAGGAGCTCACGGACCTCGAGCTCGACGAGCTCCAGGATCTCCTCGTCGTCCACCATGTCGGCCTTGTTCAGGGCGACGACGATGTAGGGGACGCCGACCTGGCGGGCCAGGAGGACGTGCTCCTTGGTCTGCGGCATCGGGCCGTCGGTGGCGGCGACGACGAGGATCGCACCGTCCATCTGGGCCGCACCGGTGATCATGTTCTTGATGTAGTCAGCGTGACCCGGGCAGTCAACGTGGGCGTAGTGACGCGCCTCGGTCTGGTACTCGACGTGCGCGATCGAGATGGTGATACCGCGCTGCCGCTCCTCCGGCGCCTTGTCGATCTGGTCGAACGGCGTGAAGGGGTTGATGTCCGGGTACGCGTCGTGCAGCACCTTGGTGATCGCCGCGGTCAGCGTGGTCTTACCGTGGTCGATGTGACCGATGGTGCCGATGTTGACGTGGGGCTTCGTCCGCTCGAACTTCGCCTTCGCCACTGCAGTCCTCCTGAGGACAGTTCTGTACGCCGTACGACGTCAGTTGGTCTTTGATCGGGATTGGGAACGGGGCGCTGGTAGCGCTCCATGCCGTCCCGCGGGGTGGGGTGCCGGGAGGGCCCGGGGGAATCCGTGGGGATTCGCCCCGGGTTACCTCCTTCTAGCCTAAGGGGTCGGATTCGTCCCGAATAACGGGCCGAACCTTGACCGGCGGAGCCGGCCTTACTCGCCCTTGGCCTTGGCGATGATGTCGTCCGCCACGTTCCGCGGAACCTCGGCGTACGAGTCGAACTGCATCGAGTAGCTTGCGCGACCAGAGGTCTTGCTGCGCAGGTCACCGACGTAGCCGAACATCTCGGAGAGCGGCACGAGCGCCTTGACGACGCGCGCACCGTGACGCTCCTCCATGGCCCGGATCTGGCCACGGCGGGAGTTGATGTCGCCGATCACGTCGCCCATGTAGTCCTCGGGCGTGGTGACCTCGACGGCCATCATCGGCTCCAGGAGGGCCGGACCGGCCTTCTTGGCGCCTTCCTTGAAGGCCATCGAACCGGCGATCTTGAACGCGAGCTCGGACGAGTCGACGTCGTGCGACGCACCGTCGAGCAGGGTCACGCGGACGCCCTGGAGCGGGTAGCCGGCGAGGACACCGAACTCCATGGCCTCCTGGCAACCGGCGTCGACCGAGGGGATGTACTCCTTCGGCACGCGGCCACCGGTGACCTTGTTGACGAACTCGTAGCCCTCGCCCGACTCCAGCGGCTCGATCGCGATCTGGATCTTCGCGAACTGACCCGAACCACCGGTCTGCTTCTTGTGCGTGTAGTCGATGCGCTCGACGGCCTTGCGGATCGTCTCGCGGTACGCGACCTGCGGCTTGCCGACGTTGGCCTCGACCTTGAACTCACGGCGCATACGGTCGACGAGCACCTCGAGGTGCAGCTCGCCCATACCCGCGATGATGGTCTGGCCGGTCTCCTCGTCCGTGTTGACCTGGAAGGACGGGTCCTCCTCGGCGAGACGCTGGATGGCGACACCCAGCTTCTCCTGGTCACCCTTGGACTTGGGCTCGATCGCGACGCGGATGACCGGGGCCGGGAAGTCCATGGACTCCAGGATGACCGGCTGCTTCTCGTCGGACAGCGTCTCACCGGTGGTGGTCTGCTTCAGGCCCATGACGGCGATGATGTCGCCGGCGCCCACCGAGTCGATCTCCTCACGCTTGTTCGCGTGCATGCGGTAGATCTTGCCGATGCGCTCCTTCTTGCCCTTGACGGAGTTCAGCACCGAGGTGCCGGACTCCAGGCGGCCGGAGTACACGCGGACGAAGGTGAGCTTGCCCAGGTGCGGGTCAGACATGATCTTGAACGCCAGGGCGGCCAGCGGCTCGTCGTCCGAGGCCTGGCGGACGATCTTCTCTTCGGGGTTGTTCGGCTTGGTGCCCTCGATGCCCTCGATGTCGAGGGGCGACGGCAGGTACTTCACAACCGCGTCGAGCAGGGGCTGAACGCCCTTGTTCTTGAACGCCGAGCCGCAGAAGATCGGGGTGAAGTCCGAGTTCAGCGTGCCCTTGCGGATCGCGGCGATCAGCAGCTCCTCGGGGATGTCCTCGCCCTCCAGGGCGAGCTCCATCACCTCGTCGCTGACGTTCGACACGGTGTCGAGCAGGGCCTCGCGGTACTCCTCGGCCTTGTCGGCGAGGTCGGCCGGGATGTCGACGACGTCGTACATCTCACCCTTGGTGGCCTCGGGCGACCAGACCAGGGCCTTCATCTTCACCAGGTCGACGACGCCGACGAAGTCGGACTCCGCGCCGATCGGGAGCTGCATGACCAGCGGGGTGGCGCCGAGGCGGTCCACGATGGTCTGCACGCAGAAGTAGAAGTCGGCGCCCGTGCGGTCCAGCTTGTTGATGAAGCAGATGCGCGGGACGCCGTAGCGGTCAGCCTGCCGCCACACGGTCTCGGACTGGGGCTCGACGCCGGCGACGCCGTCGAACACCGTCACGCCACCGTCGAGCACGCGCAGCGAGCGCTCCACCTCGACGGTGAAGTCGACGTGGCCCGGGGTGTCGATGATGTTGATGGTGTTGTCGACGCCGTCGAGCGTCCAGTGACAGGTCGTCGCGGCCGACGTGATGGTGATGCCGCGCTCCTGCTCCTGCTCCATCCAGTCCATGGTGGCAGCGCCGTCGTGGACTTCACCGATCTTGTACGAGACACCGGTGTAGAACAGGATCCGCTCGGTGGTGGTGGTCTTGCCCGCGTCGATGTGCGCCATGATCCCGATGTTGCGGACCTTGGCGAGGTCAAGGGAGGTTGCAGCCATGGTGGCTCGTTCTCTCTCTGTCTAGTGACGGGGTTCGGACTACCAGCGGTAGTGCGCGAAGGCCTTGTTGGACTCGGCCATCTTGTGGGTGTCCTCGCGACGCTTCACGGACGCGCCGAGGCCGTTGCTGGCGTCGAGGATCTCGTTCAGCAGACGCTCGGTCATGGTCTTCTCGCGACGGGCGCGGGAGTAACCGACGAGCCAGCGCAGCGCCAGGGTGTTGGCACGGCCCGGCTTGACCTCGACCGGCACCTGGTAGGTCGCGCCACCGACACGGCGGGACTTGACCTCGAGGGTCGGCTTGACGTTCTCCAGGGCGCGCTTGAGCGCGACCACCGGGTCGGCGCCGGTCTTCTCGCGGACGCCCTCGAGGGCGCCGTACACGATCCGCTCGGCGGTGGAGCGCTTGCCGTGCAGCAGGATCTTGTTGACCAGCGAGGTCACCAGCGGGGAGCCGTAAACCGGGTCGATGATGACCGGGCGCTTCGGGGCGGGGCCCTTACGAGGCATTCTTACTTCTCCTTCTTGGCGCCGTAGCGGCTGCGAGCCTGCTTGCGGTTCTTGACACCCTGGGTGTCGAGGGAGCCGCGGATGATCTTGTAGCGGACACCAGGAAGGTCCTTCACACGGCCACCGCGGACCAGCACGATGGAGTGCTCCTGCAGGTTGTGGCCCTCGCCCGGGATGTAGGCGGTGACCTCGATCCCGCTGGTGAGGCGCACACGGGCGACCTTACGAAGCGCCGAGTTCGGCTTCTTCGGGGTGGTCGTGTACACACGCGTGCAGACGCCACGACGCTGCGGGGAGCCCTTCAGGGCGGGCGTCTTGTTCTTCTCGACCTTGTCCTGCCGGCCCTTTCGGACCAGCTGCTGGATCGTAGGCACCGTTTCTCCGTTTTCTGTGTGCCAAGGCTGCGTAAAACTAACCTGCGGCGCCCCTCGACCCACCGACCCACGCGGTCGGGTGTGTCGAGTCTCCCGGCGGAGGAATCACGGAATCCCATGAGCTGATGGACAGCGACGGCGCTCGCACGGCGAGAGCGGGATCAGCGCTCCGCTACGGCGGCCGGTCAACTGGCACGCACAAGGACCCGGGGACACCCCAGGCACGAATCAGAGCGTACCTAGCGCATCGGCGGCGGTCAAAACAAATGCAACGCCGCTGCTCACCCGGGCGAGCCTGGACAACCGGAACGGTGCGGGAACGTTCGAGCCGTCTTACCACACATCGGACGGGGCCGCCACCCGGCCCGGCCGCCGTCCCGGCCCGCGGAACGGGGCGGACCCGCAGGTCAGCGCACGGACACCACGGCGAGCAGCATCATCAGCGCCCATCCGGCCACCGACAGCCAGCCGATCACCAGACCGGCGGTCGCCATGCCGTCGCCCTCCTCGCGGCCGGCCCGCAGCTGCGACTTCGCGATGTGCCCGGTGACCACGGCCGGGATGCCGAGCGCGCCCATGGTCGGCAGGCAGAGCAGGCCCAGCACCATCGAGGCGATCGCCATCCCGTTGGTGCGCGGCGGCGCGTACGGCGCCGGCGGCGGCATGAAGGTCGGCGGGACGACCGGCACGGCCGCGCCCATCGGCGCCACCATCGGCCCGGACGGCAGGTCGGCGACCAGCTGCGCGAGCTGACCGTACGTCTGCGCGCGGTGCGCGTGGTCGAAGCGCTGCGAGTACTCCTCCGCCGTCAGCCGGCCCTCGGCGTAGGCGGCCTTCAGCACGTCGACCGTCCGCTCGCGGTCCGCGTGGGCGGCGCGCATCGCGGCCTGCGGGGTGGCCGCCGGCTGCCAGGGCTGCGGCGGCGGGCCGTACGGCTGCTGCGGATGCCTCCACGGCTCAACGGCCATGCGGCCACCTCCCTGACACCCCGTCGCGCGTCGGCTGCGCGTGCTGCCCCTACAGAATGCAGGACGAGCGGCAGCCCCGAGTAGTTGCCCGCCACGAAGACCGATTCACGTGGCGGCCGCCACGCGCCGCCCGCGGCCGGCCCGCCCGTCGAAGCCGCTCCTGCATCATGGGACGGGGTCCGGCCGGTCGTGGCCGGGCCGGCGGACGCGGACGGAAGAGGCATCGTGGGCAGGCGCAGCGGCAGGGCCGGGCAGGACTCCGCCGTCGAGGGGCTGCTGGCCTCGGCGGTGCAGCAGGTCGTGGCGGCGCCCGCGGAGACGTTGGAGTACGCGCTGGACGGCGGCGCCTCGCTGCTGGCCGCCTCGGCGGAGCAGTGGCCGGAGGTCGGCCGGGCGCTGCTGGCGTGCGCGGAGCGCGCGGTCGGCCGGTGCTGGACGGCCGGGTGGCGGCCCGCCGACCTCGTCCGGGTGGTGCGGCGCGAGCTGGGGCCGGTGCACCTGGCGCTGGCGGTCGACCTGATCGCGGCGGAGGGCAGGCGGCACCCGGCCGCCTCGCTGGACCGGCGCTGGCAGGAGCAGCTGCGGGAGCTGGCGGCCGAGGTGTGGTGGGGGTCGGACGAGGCGTACCTGCCGGAGTTCGCGGCCCGGCACCGGCAGGACCGGTTCGCGCTGGCGACGGCCGCGCTGGAGCTGCTGCGGGCCTGGTCGCTGCTGCCGCCGATCGCGCCGGTCGGCCCGGTGCCCGGGCAGCAGGGCGGCGGTCGGGCGTTCGACCCGGCGGCCGCGCGCCCGGCGGCGGGCGAGCCGCGGATGCTCGGGCGGATCCGGGCGCTGCTGGCGAAGGCCGAGTCGACGGAGTTCCCCGACGAGGCGGAGGCGCTGACCGAAAAGGCCCAGCAGCTGATGGCGCAGCACTCGATCGACGAAGCGCTGCTCGCGGCGGGCGGCCCGGCGAAGGACGCGCCGGCCGCGCTGCGGATCGGGGTCGACCAGCCGTACGAGAGCCCGAAGGCGATGCTGCTGGACGCGGTGGCGGCGGCGAACCGGTGCCGGGTGGTGTGGGCGAAGGAGTTCGGCTTCTGCACGGTGATCGGCTTCGACGCGGACCTGGACGCGGTGGAGCTGCTCTACACCTCGCTGCTGGTGCAGGGCACCGCGGCGATGCACCGGGCGGGCAGCCGCCGGCACCAGGACGGCGCGCCGCGGACGAAGGCGTTCCGTCAGTCCTTCCTGATCTCCTATGCTGCGCGGATCCGGGAACGGCTCACCGAGGCGACCGAGCGGGCGACCGCCGACGCGGCGGCCGGACGGCACCTGCGCGAGGACGGCACCTCCGAGCAGCTGGCGCCGGACGAGCGGCTGCTGCCGGTGCTGGCGGCCCGCGGGCAGGCGGTGGACGACACGGTCGGGCGGATGTTCCCGAAGCTGGTCTCGCAGCGGGTGCGGGTCAGCGACGGAGAGGGGTGGGCGGCCGGACGGGCCGCCGCGGACCGGGCGGCGCTGCACGGGCGCGCCGGGGCGATCGAGGACTGACGGCCGGGGCGGCCGCGGAGGGGGAGACGATGGTGGAGTACCGGGACCGGGTGCGCGGCTCACTGGTGGGCGGGGCGCTCGGCGACGCGCTGGGCTGGCCGGTGGAGTTCCAGCGGCTGGACGACATCCGGGACCGCTTCGGCCCGGACGGGCTGCGCTCGCCGGCGGCCGGCGGCCGGCACGGCGAGGTGACCGACGACACCCAGATGACGCTGTTCACCGCCGAGGGCCTGCTGCGCGGCGGCACCCGCGAGGAGGTCCACCGGGCGTACCGGCGGTGGATGCTGACCCAGCGGCTGCCCGGGCCGGAGCGCCACCCGGACGGCTGGCTGCTCGGCCAGGAGTTCCTGTACGCCTCGCGGGCGCCGGGGACGGCCTGCACCAGCGGGCTCGCCGGGTACGGCTACCTGCCGCCGGTGGCGTACGGGCTGCACGGCGAGGTGAACGCGCAGTCCAAGGGCTGCGGCACGGTGATGCGCTCGGCACCGTTCGGGCTGGCCCGGCTGGGGGTGCGGCGGGCCTTCGAACTGGCGGCGGACTGCGCTCAGCTGACGCACGGACACCCGACGGGGTACCTGGCGGCGGGGGCCTTCGCGGCGCTGGTCGAACGGCTGGTGCACGGGACGGAGCTGCGGCGGGCGGTCGAGGAGACCGTCGAGCAGACCGCGGCGTACCCGGGCGGCGAGGAGACGGTGGCGGCGCTGCGGCGCGCGGTGCGGGTGGCCGGGCTCGGCCCGGCGTGCCCCGAGCGGGTGGAGCAGGTGGGCCTCGGCTGGATCGCCGAGGAGTGCCTGGCGATCGCGGTGTACGCGGCGCTGGTGGGCGCGGACGCCCGGGAGGCGCTGGTGCTGGCGGCGAACCACTCGGGGGACAGCGACTCCACCGGTGCGGTCTGCGGCAACCTGGTCGGCGCGATGTACGGCGCCGCCGGGCTGCCGGCGGACTGGACGGCCGAGGTGGAGGGCCTGGACGTGGTGCTGCAGGTCGCGGACGACCTGGTGGCGGCCTTCGCGGACGGCGACCGGGCCGCACTGGCGGACCGGTACCCGCTGCTGCCCCCGGTGGAGGCTCCCGCGGCTCCCGCCTTCTCGGCTCCCGTCGCTGCCCCGGTGCCCGCTGCTCCCCCGGCGCCGCCGGCGGGCCGGCAGCGCTTCCGGACCAGGGACTGAGCCGGTGGGCCTGAGCCCGGAGAAGGTGGCGGCCGCCGCGCCGGGGCTGGTCGGCCACTACGCGTCGGCGCGGGTCAGCCTGGAGAAGTCCGGGCTGCGCGGGGTGCGGGCCGCGGTGTACCTGGTGCTGGACCGGTCCGGGTCGATGCGGCCGTTCTACCGCTCGGGTGCCGTCCAGCGCTTCGCCGAGCAGGTGCTGGCGCTCTCCGCGCACCTGGACGACGACGGGCGGGTGCCGGTGGTGTTCTTCTCCACCGAGGTGGACGGGGTGGCCGAGCTCGCGCTCGACGACCACCGCGGCCGGATCGACGCCCTGCACGCCGGGCTCGGGCACATGGGCCGCACCAACTACCACCTGGCGATGAAGGCCGTGATCCGGCACCACCAGCTGTCCGGGGCGAACGCCCCGGCGCTGGTGGTGTTCCAGACCGACGGCGGCCCGACCGCCCGCGGCGCGGCCCGCGAGCTGCTCTGCCTGGCCGCCGAACTGCCGCTCTACTGGCAGTTCGTGGGCTTCGGAGACCCGGCCGACCAGGAGTTCGCCTTCCTGCACCGGCTGGACGAGCTCCCGGTGCCCGCGGCCCGGCCGGTCGACAACGCCGGCTTCTTCCCGGCCGGCCGCGACCCCGGATCCCACTCCGACGCCGAGCTGTACGACCGGCTGCTGGACGGCTTCCCCGCGTGGCTGGCGGCCGCCCGGGCGGCGGGCGTCCTGACCGGCTGAGTCGGCGCCCCGGGCGGCTGATCGGGTGTCAGTCCCAGAGCGCGCCGAGCGCGAGGAGTTCGTCGCGGTACTCGATGCGCCCGGCCCACTCTGCGGGCCAGGCGGCGCTGCCGTGCCGGGCACCGGCGAAGGCGCCGGTGAGGCAGGCGATGGAGTCGGAGTCGCCGGAGGAGAAGGCGGCCCGGCGGACGGCGGCGACCGGATCGTCGGGCAGCAGCAGGAAGCACAGCAGGCCGGTGGCGAAGGCCTCTTCGGCGATCCACCCGGCACCGGTGATCTCGCACGGGTCGGTGTCGAGGGAGGGCCGGGCGAGCGCGGCGTCCAGCCGGTCGAGGACGAAGAGGCACTCGTCCCAGCCGCGGGTGGCGAAGGTCTCCGGCGACGGGTCCTGGGCGTGGGCGGCGAGGTCGCCGAGCCAGAACGCGTCGTAACGGCCGCGCTGCCCGGTGGCGTACGCGCGCAGCAGGCCCGGGAGTTCGGCCGGGGCGGTGCCGTCGGCGAGCAGCCGCACGGTGTGCGCGGTGAGCACGCTGGCGGCGAGCGCGGTGGGGTGGCCGTGGGTCAGCCCGGACTGCAACTGCGCGGCGCCGGAGAGCTGGGCCGGCGTCAGCCCGCGGACGAGGCCGAGCGGGGCGACCCGCATGTTGGCGCCGCAGCCCTTGGAGCCGACGTCGCTCGCCTGCTGCCAGGGCGTGCCGTCCTTGCTGAGGCGGTAGCAGGAGCGCATGCAGGTGCGGCCGGGGGCGCGGTTGTTCTCCGGAGAGCGCCACCAGTCGACGAACTCCTCGCGCAGCGGCCGCTCCAGGCGCAGCGGGGTGAGCCGGCCGCGCTCCAGGGCGGTGCGCAGCGCGCGGCCGAGGGCGAGGGTCATCTGGGTGTCGTCGGTGACCCCGGCCGGGTCGGGCAGCGGGAGCCGGCGCCAGTCGGGGCAGCCGGCGGTGATGCCCGCCATGGTGTCGAACTCGGTGGGGTGTCCCATGGCGTCGCCGATCGCCAGCCCCAGCAGTGCCCCCGTTGCCGCTCCCACGGCCGCCTCCAGCGGTGTGTCAGACCTCGACCAGCAGTTCTTCGAGTCCGCGGATCACGTAACCGGGCCGCCAGACGGGCTCGCGGACGAGGCGCAGGCCGGGTGCCCGGCGGAGCAGTGCGCCGAAGGACTCGTTGAGCTCCAGTCTGGCGAGCGGGGCGCCGAGACAGAAATGGATTCCGGCGCCGAAGGTGATGTGCGGGTTGTCGGTGCGGCCGAGGTCGAGCCGGTCGGGGTCGGCGAAGCGCTCGGGGTCGCGGTTGGCGGAGCCGAAGAGCAGCGCGACCTCGGAGCCGCGCGGGATCCGGACCCCGCCGACCTCGATGTCCTCCAGCACCCAGCGTTCGAACATCTGCAGCGGGGTGTCCCAGCGCATCAGTTCCTCGACGGCGGTGGGCAGCAGTTCGTCCACCGAGGCGCGGAGCCGGGCGAGTTCGCCGGGGTTGCGGAAGAGCGCCCACCAGCCGTTGCCGGTGGTGTTGACGGTCGCCTCGTGCCCGGCGTTGAGCAGCAGCACGCAGGTGGAGACGACCTCCTGCTCGCTGAGCACCTCCCCCTCGTCGGCGACCAGGGCGAGCGCACTGATCAGGTCCTCGCCGGGGTCGGTGCGGCGCCGTCGGATCAGGGCGCGCAGGTAGTCGGAGAACTCGGTGCTGGCGCGAACGGCGCGCCGCGCGGTCTCCTCGCCCGGGTTGAGCTCGAACATGCCGGTGATGTCGGCGGACCACGGCCGCAGCAGGTGCCGGTCGCCCTCCGGAACGCCGAGCATCTCGGCGATGACGGCGACCGGCAGCGGCTCGGCGACCGTCGCGATCAGGTCGCCGCCGCCGTCGGCCAGCAGGCCGGTGACGAGTCCGTCGGCGAGCCGGGCGACGGTGGGGCGCAGCGACTCGACCCGGCGCGGGGTGAAGGCCTTGGAGACCAGGCGGCGGATGCGGGTGTGGTCGGGGGCCTCCAGGTCGAGCAGGCCGTTGTCGTTGAGGGTGTGGAAGGGCTCGTGCGCGGGGTCGGGCTCGGGCCGGCCGAACTCGGCGTGGGTGTAGCGGTGGGTGTAGGTACGGCCGAGCCGGCGGTCGCGCAGCAGGGCGGAGACGTCGGCGTACCGGGCGACCAGCCACTGGTTGCTGGGTTCGTACCGGGTGACCGGCGCCTTCGCCCGGAGCTCGGCGTACGCGTCGTAGGGGTGGGCGACGAACGCCGCCGACCACGGGTCGAAACCACCGCTTGCCATCGTCCGGCTCCCTCTTCCTCGGGGACGGCCCATGCTACGCAGCCGGTCAGGCCGGGGCGGAGAACTCCCCTGCGGTGATCCGGGCGACCAGGGCGGGCAGGGCCTGCGAGATGGGTTCGCGGATCACCTCGGCGGCCTCGTCGTCGTAGGGGGTCGGGTCGGCGTTGACGACGATCAGCCGGGCGCCGTGCTCGACCGCGACCCGGGCGAGCCCGGCCGCCGGGTGGACCTGCAGCAGGGTGCCGACGGCGAGGAACAGGTCGCAGGCCTTGGCGATCGCCGCGGCGTCCGCGAGCACCCGTTCGTCGAGCACCTCGCCGAACATCACGGTGCACGGCTTGAGCACGCCCCCGCAGGCGAGGCAGGCCGGGTCCGGTTCGCCGGCGTCGACCCGGGCCAGCGCCTCGGCCATCGGGGTGCGCAGGCGGCAGCGGACGCACTGCACCCGGTCGGCGGTGCCGTGGAGTTCGAGCACCTTGCGCTCGGGCAGGCCCGAACGCCGGTGCAGGCCGTCGACGTTCTGCGTGAGGACGCGCATCGGCAGCCCGGAGCGCTCCAGTTCGACGAGCGCGAGGTGGCCGGCGTTGGGTTCGGCACCGACGGCGCCGACCTCCTTGCGCAGCTGCCAGGAGCGCCGGCGGACGTCCGGATCGGCGAGGTACGGGCCGATGGTGACGAGCTCCTGTGCCTTCGGGTCGCGCTGCCACAGGCCGTTCGGGCCGCGGTAGTCGGGGATGCCGGAGTCGGTGGAGATGCCGGCGCCGGTGAGGACGGCGATCAGGGGCCGCTTGGCGTTCATGGCCGGGACGGTACGCGGGCGGCCGCGGGCGGCGCCACCGGAAAACCTGGTGCGCCGCGCGGCGGCCGGTGCGCACACTGGCCGGGAACCCCACCGTGTCGAAGGAGTCCTGTGCAGGGTGCCGTCACCGTCTCGCCGTCCCAGGTACCGGAGTTGCTGCTGGGTCTGGCGACCGTCCGCCCGGTCTTCCTGTGGGGTGCGCCCGGCATCGGCAAGTCCTCGCTGGTGCGGGGGTTCGCCGATTCGCTGGGTCTGGAGTGCGTGAGCCTGATCGGCACCCAGCTGGCGCCGGAGGACCTGGTCGGCGTGCCGCAGCTGACCGCGGACGGCCGGTCCCGGTTCTGCCCGCCGGAGTCGATCGCCCGCGACGAGCCGTACTGCCTGTTCCTCGACGAGCTCAACGCGGCCTCGCCGGACGTGCAGAAGGCCTTCTACTCGCTGATCCTGGACCGCCGGATCGGCTCCTACGAGCTGCCGCCGGGCTCGATCGTGATCGGCGCGGGCAACCGGGCGACCGACGGTGCGCTGGCCCGGCCGATGGCCTCCGCGCTGGTCAACCGGCTGGTCCACGTGCACCTGCGGGCCAGCGCCACCGACTGGCTGGCCTGGGCGGCCGGCGCGGGCATCCACCCGTGGGTGCTGGACCACCTCAGCGACCGGCCGGACCACCTGTGGTCGGCGCCGCCGAAGACCGAGGAGCCGTTCTCCACCCCGCGCTCCTGGCACATGCTCTCCGACGCGCTGCACTCCTTCGGCCCGGCTCTGGACGAGGCGGCGCTGCAGGTGGTCGCGCACGGACTGCTCACCCCGCAGCACGCGGTGGCCTTCTGCGGCTACGCCAAGATCGTCCGCAACGCGTACGGGCTGGACGCCATCCTCAAGGGCGACGCCCGCTGGCCCGCCCGGCCGGAGGACCGCGACCTGCTGTACTACCTGGCCGACGCCTTCCGCGGGAGGCTGGTCAAGGTGCTCCCGGCCCGCAAGGAGCACGCCTCCGAGCAGCTGCGGCGCACCGCGTACCGGGCGAAGTCGCTGCTCGTCCAGCTCGCCGAGATCTCCGTCGAGGTCGCCCAGACCGTCATCGCGGACGGCGAGGACGGCAACCCGGTGCTGCCGTCCTGGTTCCTGGTCGAGGCCGCCCGGGACATGCCGCGGCTGGTCGAGGCCCGGCGGTGAGCCGGGCCGCCGCGAAGCGCCGCGCCGCCGGCCGTGATCCCGAGGAGCGCCCGGACCCGGCCGCCGAGGCCTTCCGGGCGGGACTCGCGCTGGTCGGGGCCAACCACGCCCTGAACGCGATCGACGCCCGGATCTGCACCGCCCCCGACTGCGAGGCCGTCCCACCCGGCGGCTGGGCGGTCGTCGACTCCGACGGCACCGTGCACGCCGACATCGGGCGGCGCGCCGAACCCGCCGAGTGGGCCTGGGTGCTGACGCACTGCCTGCTCCACCTCGGCTTCGGCCACGTGCCCGCCGCGCGCGGCCGGCGCACACCGGCCGACGACGCGCTGCAGGCCGCCCGCTGCACCGCCGTCCACCGCTTCCAGGCCACCTTCCACGTGGGGCGCTGCCCGTTCGACCTGCCGCGGTCGCTGCCCGCCGGCGACGAGGACGAACTCGCCGCCCGCTGGCGCCGCGACGGGGTGCCGGACGTCCCGAGCGCCTGCGGCCCGGGCCTCGCCGACCAGCTGCTGGTGCCCTGGCAGGGGTACCGGGACCCGGAGGACTGGACGGCCGCGTTCGCCGCGGCCCTCACCCGGACGGTCTCCGCCGCGATGGACGTCGCCGGCGGCCGCCGGGCCGGCCTCACCGACGCCCGCGAACCGCAGCGGCCCTGGATGCGGGCGCTGAACTGGTTCGTCTCCTCCTACCCGCTGCTCGGCGGCATCGCGGCCGGCATGACCCTCGTCGCCGACGCCGAACTCGCCCGCGCGCACGGGATCTCCGTCGCCGCGGTGAACGCCGCGGCCGGCGAGCTCTACGTCAACCCGCTGCTGCACCTGACCGACGAGGAGTGGCGGTTCGTCCTCGGCCACGAGATGCTGCACGCCGCCCTGCGGCACGGCGACCGGACGGGCGCCCGCGACCCGTACCTCTTCAACGTCGCCTGCGACTTCGTGGTGAACGGCTGGCTGGTCGAGATGGGCGTCGGCGACATGCCGGAGGGCCTGCTGCACGACCCGCAGCTCAAGGGGCTCTCCGCCGAGGAGGTGTACGACCGGATCGTCCGCGACCAGCGGCGGATCCGCCGCCTCGCCACCCTCGCCGGGAAGGGCCGGCCGGACGTGCTCGGCGAGCCGCTCGGCAGCCCGCGCGACTACGTCGACCTGGACGGGTTCTACCGGCGCGGCCTGCAGCAGGGCTTCGAACTCCACACCCGGGAGCGCGGCACCCTCCCCGCCGGACTGGTCGAGGAGATCCGCGCGCTCGCCCACCCGCCGCTGCCCTGGGACGCGCGGCTCGCCCGCTGGTTCGACGAGTTCGTGCCGTCCCCGCAGACCGTGCGCAGCTACGCCCGGCCCTCGCGCCGGCAGTCCGCCACCCCGGACATCCCGCGGGCGGGGCGGTGGCGGCCCGAGGAGGAGGTCGCCCGGTGCACCTTCGGCGTGGTGCTCGACACCTCCGGCTCGATGAGCCGGCCGCTGCTCGGCAAGGCCCTCGGCGCCATCGCCTCGTACGCGGCGGCCCGCGACGTGGCCGCCGCCCGGGTGGTGTTCTGCGACGCCGCACCGCACGACGCCGGCTACCTGCCGCCGGAGGAGATCGCTGGCCGGGTCCGCGTCCGGGGCCGCGGCGGCACGGTGCTGCAGCCCGGGGTCGACCTGCTGGAACGCGCCGAGGACTTCCCGCCGGGGGCTCCGCTGCTGGTGATCACCGACGCCGAGTGCGACGTCCTGCGGATCCGCCGCGAGCACGCCTACCTCGTCCCCCGCGGCGCCACCCTCCCCTTCACCCCCCGCGGCCCGGTCTTCCGCATGCACTAGGCCGTCTCCCCTGCCGGCGCGTCGGGGCGGGCCGTCACGGCTCTCCCGCGACCACCGCCCCGGACTCGTAGGCGAAGACCACGGCGTGCACGCGGTCGCGCAGCCGCAGCTTGGCGAGGAGGTTGGAGACGTGGGTCTTCACGGTGTGCTCGCTGACGGTGAGTTCGGCGGCGATCTCGGCGTTGGAGAGTCCGCGGGCGAGCAGCCGCAGCGTCTCGGCCTCGCGGCCGGTCAGCTGCTGCAGCAGTCGGGAGGGCGGGCGAGCCGGGCCCGCCGGTCCCGCCCGGCGGGCGGTGAACTCGCCGATCAGCCGGCGGGTGACGGAGGGCGCGAGCAGCGCCTCGCCGGAGGCGACCGTGCGGACGCCGTGGGTGAGGTCGTCGCGCCTGACGTCCTTCAGGAGGAAGCCGCTGGCTCCGGCGTACAGCGCGTCGAAGACGTAGTCGTCGATGTCGAAGGTGGTCAGCATGACGACCTTGGTACCGGGGTGGTCGGCGCAGACCCGGCGGGCCGCCTCCAGTCCGTCCATGACCGGCATGCGGACGTCCAGGAGCAGCACGTCTGGCCGGTGCTCCCGGACGGCCTCGACCGCCTGGGCGCCGTCCGCCGCCTCGGCGACCACCTCGATGTCGGGCTGTGCGTCCAGGATCATGCCGAAGCCGGCCCGGACGAGCTCCTGGTCGTCCGCGACGACCACACGGATCACCACTGCGTGCTCTCCTTCCGTCAGATGTCCAGGGGGAGGCGGGCGTTCACCAGGAAGCCGCCGTCCGGCCGCGGCCCCGCCTCGGCGCTGCCGCCGCAGGCGGCCGCCCGTTCGCGGATGCCGATCAGTCCGCGGCCGCCGGGCAGCCCGCCGGTCCGGGCCGGCGGTACGCCCCGGCCGTCGTCGGCGACCTCGACCTCCAGCACCGGGCCCCGCACGCCCACCCGGACGCTGACGTGCCGCGCCTCGGCGTGCTTCAGCACGTTGGTCAGTGCCTCCTGGACGATCCGGTAGGCGGCGGACTGCACGTCGGCCGGCCCGTGCTCCTCGATCTCGGCCCGGACGGCGATGCCCGCGTCGCGGACCCGGTCGACCACTGTCGGCAGCTCGGCCAGCGTGGGCTGCGGGGCGAGTTCGGGTCGGGCCCCGTCCTCCTTCAGCACGCCGAGCACCCGGCGGAGCTGGACCATCGCGTCCCGTCCGGAGTCGGCGATGGTGTCGAAGGTCCGGATCGCCCGGTCGGGGTCGCTGCGGACGACCAGTGGACCGGCCTCGGCCTGGATGACCATCAGGGAGACGGCGTGGGCGAGGATGTCGTGCATCTCGCGGGCGATCCGGCCGCGCTCCTCGGCGACCGCCCGACCGGCCTCTCCGGCGGCGCGCAGTGCGGCCTCCCGGGCGCGTTCCGCCTCGGCGCCGGCCCGTTCGGCCGCGACCCGGGCCCGTCGGCGCAGTTCGCGGGTGAGCGAGCCGAGGATGAAGCTGCCCACCGACATCAGCAGGCTGAACAGCATGCCGTTCGGCGAGCGGGTGCCCAGGATGTTGGCCGGCACCAGAATCGCCAGCATCAGCCAGCGCTGCCAGTCCCGGCCGCGGTCGGCGACGGTGTAGACGGTCAGCACCTGGTGCAGCGGGATCTGCGGCGCGACGGAGTGCGCGACGATCGACTGGGTCAGCGAGAAAACCCCGCTGACCAGCCAGACGGTGAACGGCGCCCGGCGGCGCCAGGGCAGCGGCGCGGCCGCGGCCACCACCAGCAGGTACACCCACCAGGGCCAGCCGCGGTCGTCGCAGAACACCGCCCAGACCGAGATCGCCGCCGCGGCCAGGGCGAGGCCGGTGTCCACCACGTACGGACCGGCCCGGCCGGGCCCCGCCCGCCACCGGTCGGCGAGCGCGGCCGCCCGCGCCCGGACGTGCGCCGCCCGCTCCCCCACCGCCGAACCTCCCCCGTGTCCTGCGCCGTGACCCGTCCCGGAACGATCATGTCGTACCGGCGGCGGCTCAGACACCGTCCACCGTCACGTCGCCGGTCTCGGTGCGGGCCGTGATGCTGCACCCGGCGCCCGCCGAGCGGTCCACCGAGACCTTCACCGCGCCGGTGTCGGTGGCGGAGTCCACCGCGTACGGGCGGTCCCGGGGCACCCGGACCCGGACGTCGCCGGTGCTGCTGACCGCCTCCACCCGGCGCACGTCGCCGTCGACGGACGCCGAGACGTCCCCCGTCTCGGCCGCCAGCCGGACCACCGGCGAGCTCAGGGCGGCGGTGATCCCGCCCGTACCGGTCCGGGCCTCCACCTCGCCGCTCAGACCGGTCAGCCGGATGCTGCCGGTGGAGTCGTGCACCTTCACCACGATGCCGGCCGGCACCCGGACCTTGTAGCCGACCCCGCAGTCGCCGTCCGGGCAGCGGTAGGAGAGGGTCAGCGTGCCGTCGGCCACGGTGTGGCTCGCCTCGGGGGCGCTCTCCCGGTAGGTCTGCTGCTCGGTCACCTCGATCCCGGTGGCGCCGCCGGTGACCTCGACGTCCCCGGTCTCCCCCTCGATCACCAGGGTGCGCACCTGCTCGGTGACCCGGTAGCCGACGTCCCGCCGGTGGTCCTCGGCGAGGCAGCCCACCAGGGCGGCCCCGGTCAGCGCGGTCACGGCCGTGTACAGCAGCACCTTGGCCAGTGGACGGTTCATGCGGTCCTCCCCCTCGGCCGCCCGGACCGTCCGGACCGCCGCGGGGACCACACTGCCCGTCGGAGGGGCTCCTCCGGATCCCCCGCCGGAGCGGTCCTGCCGCCTCCCCCGCGCGGGGGAGGAACGCAGGAACGCAGGAACGCCGCAGGGCGGCCGCCCCTCTCGGGGTGGCCGCCCTGCGGCGTCAAGGACCTGTGGCGTTCAGGGCCTGCGGACTCAGCCGGTGTACGGGCCGTAGTCGTAGTCGTCCAGCGGGACCGCCTGGCCGGAGCCGGCGCCGAAGGGCGACAGGTCGTAGTCGTCGTAGCCGACGGCCGAATACATCGCGGCCTTGGCCTCCTCGGTCGGCTCGACCCGGATGTTGCGGTAGCGGGGCAGACCCGTACCGGCCGGGATGAGCTTACCGAGGATGACGTTCTCCTTGAGGCCCAGCAGCGGGTCCGACTTGGCGTGGATCGCCGCGTCGGTGAGCACCCGGGTCGTCTCCTGGAAGGAGGCGGCCGACAGCCAGGACTCGGTGGCCAGCGAGGCCTTGGTGATACCCATGAGCTGCGGACGGCCGGAGGCGGGGTGACCGCCCTCGGACACCACGCGGCGGTTCTCCTGCTCGAAGCGGCCGCGCTCGACGAGCTCGCCCGGGAGCAGCTCGGCGTCGCCCGACTCGATGATCGTCACGCGGCGGAGCATCTGCCGGATGATGATCTCGATGTGCTTGTCGTGGATCGACACACCCTGCGAGTTGTAGACCTTCTGGACCTCGGCGACCAGGTGGACCTGGACGGCGCGCTGGCCCATGATGCGCAGGACGTCGTGCGGGTTGGTGGCACCGACGGTCAGCTTTTGGCCGACCTCGACCGCCTCGCCCTCGCTCACCAGGAGCTTGACGCGCTTGGAGACCGGGTAGGCGATCTCGTCGCTGCCGTCGTCCGGGGTGACGACCAGCTTGCGGGTCTTCTCGGTGTCCTCGATGCGGACCCGGCCCTGCGCCTCCGAGATCGGGGCCACACCCTTGGGGGTACGGGCCTCGAAGAGCTCGACGACACGCGGCAGACCCTGGGTGATGTCGTCACCGGCCACACCACCGGTGTGGAAGGTACGCATCGTCAGCTGGGTACCGGGCTCACCGATGGACTGGGCGGCGATGATGCCGACCGCCTCACCGATGTCGACCAGCTTGCCGGTGGCCAGCGAGCGGCCGTAGCACATGGCGCAGGTGCCGACCGCCGACTCACAGGTGAGGATCGAGCGGGTCTTGACCTCGCTGATGCCGTGCCGGATCAGCTCGTCGATCAGGACGTCGCCGAGGTCGGTGTTGGCGGTGGCCAGCAGCTTGCCGTCGACGGTGATGTCCTCGGCGAGCATGCGGGCGTAGACGCTGGTCTCGACGTCGTCGGCCTTGCGCAGCACGCCGTCGGCGCCCACGGAACCGATCGACAGCTTCAGGCCGCGCTCGGTGCCGCAGTCCTCCTCGCGGATGATGACGTCCTGGGAGACGTCGACCAGACGACGGGTGAGGTAGCCGGAGTCGGCGGTACGGAGGGCGGTGTCGGCGAGACCCTTACGGGCACCGTGGGTGGAGATGAAGTACTCCAGCACGGACAGGCCCTCGCGGAAGGACGCCTTGATGGGACGCGGGATCGTCTCGTTCTTGGCGTTCGACACCAGACCACGCATACCGGCGATCTGACGCATCTGCATCATGTTTCCACGAGCGCCCGAGTCGACCATCATGAAGATGGGGTTCGTCTTCGGGAAGTTCACGGCCATGGCCTCGGCGACCTCGTTGGTCGCGCGGGTCCAGATGCCGACCAGCTCGCTCTTGCGCTCGTCGTTGGTGATCAGACCGCGCTCGTACTGCTTCTGGACCTTCTCCGCCTGCGCCTCGTAGCCCTCGAGGATCTGGGGCTTGCTCGGCGGGACGATGACGTCCGAGATCGAGACGGTGACACCGGAACGGGTCGACCAGTGGAAGCCGGACGCCTTCAGGTTGTCGAGCGTCGCGGCGACGACGACCTTCGGGTAGCGCTCGGCCAGGTCGTTGACGATGGCCGACAGCTGCTTCTTGCCGACCTCGTAGTCGACGAACGGGTAGTCCTCGGGCAGCAGCTCGTTGAAGAGCGCGCGGCCCAGGGTGGTGGTGATGCGGAACGGCTCGCCCTCGAACCAGGTCGACTGGCCGTCCTCGTCCACCGGCGCCGTCCAGCCGCGCGGCGGGACCGTGCCGGCGGGCATGCGCAGGTCGATCGGGGCCTGGACGTCCAGCTCGCGGGCGTCGAAGGCCATGATCGCCTCGGCGGTCGACGAGAAGGAGCGGCCGGCGCCCTTCACGTCGTCGCGGTCCGAGGTGAGGAAGAACAGACCGAGCACCATGTCCTGGGTCGGCATGGTGACCGGACGGCCGTCGGCCGGCTTGAGGATGTTGTTCGAGGACAGCATCAGGATGCGGGCCTCGGCCTGCGCCTCCGCGGAGAGCGGCAGGTGGACGGCCATCTGGTCACCGTCGAAGTCCGCGTTGAACGCGGTGCAGACGAGCGGGTGGATCTGGATGGCCTTGCCCTCGACCAGCTGCGGCTCGAAGGCCTGGATGCCGAGGCGGTGCAGGGTGGGCGCACGGTTCAGCAGGACGGGGTGCTCGGCGATGACCTCTTCGAGGACGTCCCACACGACCGGGCGGGCGCGCTCGACCATGCGCTTGGCCGACTTGATGTTCTGCGCGTGGTTCAGGTCGACCAGGCGCTTCATCACGAACGGCTTGAAGAGCTCCAGCGCCATGGCCTTGGGCAGACCGCACTGGTGCAGCTTGAGCTGCGGGCCGACGACGATGACCGAACGGGCCGAGTAGTCGACGCGCTTGCCGAGCAGGTTCTGGCGGAAACGACCCTGCTTGCCCTTGAGCATGTCGGACAGCGACTTCAGCGGACGGTTGCCGGGGCCCGTGACCGGGCGGCCGCGGCGGCCGTTGTCGAAGAGCGCGTCGACGGCCTCCTGGAGCATGCGCTTCTCGTTGTTCACGATGATCTCGGGGGCACCGAGGTCGAGGAGGCGCTTCAGGCGGTTGTTGCGGTTGATGACGCGGCGGTACAGGTCGTTCAGGTCGGAGGTCGCGAAGCGGCCACCGTCGAGCTGCACCATCGGACGCAGGTCCGGCGGGATGACCGGCACGCAGTCCAGCACCATGCCCTTGGGCTTGTTGGTGGTCTGCAGGAACGCGGAGACGACCTTGAGGCGCTTGAGCGCACGGGTCTTCTTCTGGCCCTTGCCGGTGCGGATGATCTCGCGCAGGCGCTCGGACTCCTCCGCCAGGTCGAACGACTCCAGGCGGTCCTTGAGCGCCGCGGCGCCCATCGAGCCGGAGAAGTACGTGCCGAAGCGGTCGCGCAGCTCGCGGTAGAGCAGCTCGTCGCCCTCGAGGTCCTGGACCTTGAGGTTCTTGAAGCGGCTCCACACCTCGTCGAGGCGGTCCAGCTCGCGCTGGGCGCGGTCGCGCAGCTGCTTCATCTCGCGCTCGGCGCCCTCGCGCACCTTGCGGCGGACGTCGGCCTTGGCGCCCTCGGCCTCCAGCTCGGCCAGGTCGGTCTCGGCCTTCTTGGCACGGCCTTCGAGGTCGGCGTCGCGGCGGTTCTCGATCTGCTGGCGCTCGACCGAGACGTGCGCCTCCAGGGACGGCAGGTCGCGCTGGCGGCGCTCGTCGTCGACCCAGGTGATCATGTAGGCGGCGAAGTAGATGACCTTCTCGAGGTCCTTCGGCGCCAGGTCCAGCAGGTAGCCCAGGCGGGACGGGACACCCTTGAAGTACCAGATGTGGGTGACCGGGGCGGCCAGCTCGATGTGGCCCATCCGCTCGCGGCGCACCTTGGCGCGGGTCACCTCGACGCCGCAGCGCTCGCAGATGATGCCCTTGAAGCGGACGCGCTTGTACTTACCGCAGTAGCACTCCCAGTCCCGGGTGGGGCCGAAGATCTTCTCGCAGAAGAGGCCGTCCTTCTCGGGCTTCAGGGTGCGGTAGTTGATGGTCTCCGGCTTCTTGACCTCGCCGTGGGACCACTGGCGGATGTCGTCGGCGGTGGCCAGGCCGATACGGAGCTCGTCGAAGAAGTTGACGTCAAGCACTGGTCGTCAAGCCCTCTTTCGTGATTCGAGAGTTTGTCTGTGGTCTGAGGGGGGCCTGGGGGCGGGCCGGCTGCTCGGGGCAGCCGGCCCGGCCTCCGTCAGACCTCTTCGACGCTGCTCGGCTCGCGCCGGGACAGGTCAATGCCGAGCTCCTCGGCCGCACGGAAGACGTCCTCGTCGGAGTCCCGCATCTCGATGGACTGGCCGTCCGAGGACAGCACCTCCACGTTGAGGCAGAGCGACTGCATTTCCTTGATGAGCACCTTGAAGGACTCGGGAATGCCGGGCTCGGGGATGTTCTCGCCCTTGACGATGGCCTCGTAGACCTTCACGCGGCCGAGGACGTCGTCGGACTTGATGGTGAGGAGCTCCTGCAGCGCGTACGCGGCTCCGTACGCCTCGAGGGCCCACACCTCCATCTCGCCGAATCGCTGACCACCGAACTGCGCCTTACCACCGAGCGGCTGCTGGGTGATCATCGAGTACGGACCGGTCGAACGGGCGTGCAGCTTGTCGTCGACCAGGTGGTGCAGCTTGAGGATGTACATGTAGCCGACCGAGATCGGCATCGGGAACGGCTCGCCGGAGCGGCCGTCGAACAGCCGGGCCTTGCCGGTGGAGTTCACCAGGCGCTCGCCGTCGCGGGTGAGCGTGGTGTTGTCCAGCAGGCCGGTGATCTCGTCCTCGCGGGCGCCGTCGAAGACCGGGGTGGCGAGGTTGGTGCCACCGACGACCTGGTCGGCGCCGATCTCCTGCAGGCGCTGGGCCCACTCGTCGGCGAGGCCGGAGACGTCCCAGCCCTGCTGGGCGAGCCAGCCGAGGTGGATCTCCAGGACCTGTCCCGGGTTCATTCGGGACGGGACACCCAGCGGGTTGAGGATGATGTCGACCGGGGTGCCGTCCTCCAGGAACGGCATGTCCTCGACCGGCAGGATCTTGGAGATGACGCCCTTGTTGCCGTGACGGCCGGCGAGCTTGTCACCGTTGGTGATCTTGCGCTTCTGGGCCACGTAGACGCGGACCAGCTGGTTGACGCCCGGAGGGAGCTCGTCGCCCTCCTCGCGGTCGAAGACGCGGACGCCGATGACCTTGCCGGACTCGCCGTGCGGCACCTTCAGCGAGGTGTCGCGGACCTCGCGCGCCTTCTCACCGAAGATCGCGCGGAGCAGGCGCTCCTCGGGGGTCAGCTCGGTCTCGCCCTTCGGGGTGACCTTGCCGACCAGGATGTCGCCGGTGACGACGTCGGCGCCGATCCGGATGATGCCGCGCTCGTCGAGGTCGGCGAGGACCTCCTCGGAGACGTTCGGGATGTCCCGGGTGATCTCCTCGGGGCCCAGCTTGGTGTCACGGGCGTCGACCTCGTGCTCCTCGATGTGGATCGAGGAGAGGACGTCGTCCTGGACGAGGCGCTGCGACAGGATGATCGCGTCCTCGTAGTTGTGGCCCTCCCACGACATGAACGCCACGAGGAGGTTCTTGCCGAGCGCCATCTCGCCCTGGTCGGTGCACGGGCCGTCGGCCAGCACCTGGCCGGCCTCGACGCGGGCGCCCTCGTCCACGAGCACCTTCTGGTTGAAGGAGGTGCCCTGGTTCGAGCGGGTGAACTTGGCGGCGCGGTACGTGGTGTACGTGCCGTCGTCGTTGGCCACGGTGACGTAGTCGGCCGAGACCTCCTGCACCACACCGGCCTTCTCGGCGGTGATGACGTCGGCGGCGTCGACCGCGCAGCGGTACTCCATGCCGGTGCCGACCAGCGGGGCCTCGCTCTTCAGCAGCGGCACCGCCTGGCGCATCATGTTCGAGCCCATGAGCGCGCGGTTGGCGTCGTCGTGCTCGAGGAAGGGGATCATGGCGGTCGCGACCGACACCATCTGGCGCGGCGAGACGTCCATGTAGTCGATCTCGGTGCCCGGGATGTAGTCGATCTCGCCGCCGCGGCGGCGGACCAGCACGCGGGGCTCCGCGAAGTGCAGGTCGTTCGTCAGCGGCGCGTTGGCCTGCGCGATGACGTAGCGGTCCTCCTCGTCGGCGGTGAGGTAGTCCACCTGCTCGGTGACCACACCGTCGACGACCTTGCGGTACGGCGTCTCGATGAAGCCGAACGCGTTGACCCGGCCGTACGAGGCGAGCGAGCCGATCAGACCGATGTTCGGGCCTTCCGGCGTCTCGATCGGACACATGCGGCCGTAGTGCGAGGGGTGCACGTCACGGACCTCGAAGCCGGCCCGCTCACGGGACAGACCACCGGGGCCGAGCGCGGACAGACGGCGCTTGTGGGTCAGGCCCGACAGCGGGTTCGTCTGGTCCATGAACTGCGACAGCTGGCTGGTGCCGAAGAACTCCTTGATGGAGGCGACGACCGGCCGGATGTTGATCAGGGTCTGCGGCGTGATGGCCTCGACGTCCTGGGTGGTCATGCGCTCGCGCACGACGCGCTCCATACGGGCGAGACCCGTGCGGACCTGGTTCTGGATGAGCTCGCCGACGTTGCGCAGGCGCCGGTTGCCGAAGTGGTCGATGTCGTCGACCTCGATGACGATGTCGCGGCCCTCGTCGTCACGCCACTCGGTCTCGCCGGCGTGCAGCTTCACCAGGTACTTGATGGTGTTGATGATGTCCGGCTCGGTGAGCACGCCGGAGTCCAGGGACTCGCCGTTGCCGAGCTTGCGGTTGACCTTGTAGCGGCCGACCTTGGCCAGGTCGTAGCGCTTCGGGTTGAAGTAGAGGTTCTCGAGCAGGGTCTGCGCGGCCTCACGCGTCGGCGGCTCGCCCGGACGCAGCTTGCGGTAGATGTCGAGCAGCGCGTCGTCCTGACCCTGGGTGTGGTCCTTCTCCAGGGTGGCGCGCATCGACTCGTACTGGCCGAACTCCTCGAGGATCATCTCGTTGGTCCAGCCGAGGGCCTTCAGCAGCACGGTGACCGACTGCTTGCGCTTGCGGTCGATGCGGACACCGACCATGTCGCGCTTGTCGATCTCCATCTCCAGCCAGGCACCGCGGGAGGGGATGATCTTGGCGGAGTAGATGTCCTTGTCGGACACCTTGTCCAGGGAGGAGTCGAAGTAGACGCCCGGGGAACGGACCAGCTGCGACACGACGACGCGCTCGGTGCCGTTGATCACGAACGTGCCCTTGTGGGTCATGAGCGGGAAGTCGCCCATGAAGACCGTCTGGGACTTGATCTCGCCGGTCTCGTTGTTGGTGAATTCGGCGGTGACGAAGAGCGGGGCCGCGTAGGTGAAGTCGCGGTCCTTGCACTCGTCAATGGAGTTCTTCGGCGGCTCGAAACGGTGGTCGCGGAAGGTCAGCGACATCGACCCGGAGAAGTCCTCGATCGGCGAGATCTCCTCGAAGATCTCCTCCAGACCGGACTTCGTGGGGACGTCCTGACCGTTGTCCAGCGCCTCCTCGACCCGGGACTTCCAGGCCGCATTGCCGAGCAGCCAGTCAAAGCTCTCGGTCTGCAGGGCCAGGAGGTTCGGGACCTCGAGGGGCTCCTTGATCTTCGCGAACGAAACGCGGAGCGGGGCGGTGGATGCGGCGGAATTGTTCGAGGCGTTGCGCGGCGCGGCCAAGAGGGGGGTCCTTCCGAGGGCTCGGAGCTCACTACGCGCGTACCGGCCGGGCCGAGACGGGACCGGTGCCACCACCGGGGACCACCGCCGACCGGGAGGAGAATCCCCAGGTCAGTGCCGGTTCACGGAGGCGGAGCCAGACCCCTTCAGGGCAGCGCAGACTCCGGGCGACGAGTCACGGAGCAGCTAACAGGCAGCGCAAAGGGACAGTGTAGCCAAAGGCGACACTGCTGACAAGCCCTGATTCGGAGACCGAATCGGACACTCCCTCCGGTCGCATCCCGTGCGCTCCGGCCCCCGCCGGGGAGCCGTGCCGCAGGGGGTGCCCTGCCCTCGTACAACCGACGGCCCGGGAGCTCCCGGGCCACCGCACCTCTACTCGGAGTCACTTCCCGCTGGGGCCACCGAATATGCATCCGGAGCCGCTCCAACCGGGGCGGACGGGCCGAGCACGGCGCGCGCCTTGAGAATCGCGCGCCTGCTGCCGTTCGTCAAGGCCCCCATCGGAGTGCGGACCTCGCCTGCCTCATCGTCCGCGGCCCCGGGAGCGTTACAGATCCCGTGGTGGAGTCGCCGCGACGACAGTGATCACCCTACCGGCCGCCACCGACAGTGGCCGGGCGCACAGCGGGCGGGCCCTGTGCAGGTATCCGGCAGACCCGGGCGCGCCGCGGACGCGGGCCCGCGGCACGGGCGGGCGGGTACGCGAAAGGCCGGGCCGGCCATCCTCGCGGATGGCCGGCCCGGCCCGTGTTCCTGCGCGCCCCCTCAGCGGGGGCGTGGAGGCACCTCCCGGCCCTCAGGGCCGGGGAGGGGTCACTTGACGGTGACCTTGGCGCCCGCGCCCTCGAGCTGGGCCTTGGCCTTCTCGGCGGTCTCCTTGTTGACCTTCTCGAGAACCTTGGCACCGGCGGTGTCGACGAGGTCCTTGGCCTCCTTCAGGCCGAGGGAGGTCAGGGCGCGCACCTCCTTGATGACCTGGATCTTCTTGTCGCCCGCACCGTCGAGGATGACGTCGAACTCGTCCTGCTCCTCGACAGCGGCCTCGGTGGCGGCCGGGCCGGCGATGCCGGCAACGGCGACCGGGGCGGCAGCGGTGACGTCGAACTTCTCCTCGAAGGCCTTCACGAACTCGGAGAGCTCGATGAGGGTCATCTCCTCGAACTGCGCGAGCAGCTCGTCCTGGGTCAGCTTCGCCATGATTGGCGTCCTTCCACTAAATCGGCAGGTGGTGCCGGATGTACGGATTGGCGGGCGTACTACGGGCCCGCTAGAGGGCGGGAGTGATTACTCCGCGTCCTCGGCGGGAGCCGGCGTACCGGCACCGCCCTGCTCGACCTTGTCGCGCAGCGCGTCCACGGTGCGGACGAGCTTCGACGGCAGGGCCTGGAAGACCGCGGCAGCCTGGGAGGGCTTGGCCTTCAGGGCACCCGCGAGCTTGGCGAGCAGCACCTCGCGGGACTCGAGGTCCGCGAGCTTCTTGATCTCATCGGCGGACAGCGCCTTGCCGTCAAGGACACCGCCCTTGATGATGAGAGCGGGGTTCTCCTTGGCGAAGTCACGCAGAGCCTTCGCCGACTCCACCGGGTCACCGGTGACGAAGGCAACAGCCGTCGGGCCGGCGAACAGGTCGTCCAGCTCGGAGATCCCGGCCTCATTGGCCGCGATCTTGGTCAGCGTGTTCTTCACCACGGCGTACTCGGCGTTCTCACCCAGCGAGCGACGCAGGGTCTTGACCTGCTTCACCGTGAGACCGCGGTACTCGGTCAGCAGCGCCGCGGAGGAGCCACGGAACTTGTCCGTGATCTCGGCGACGGCAGCAGCCTTGTCGGGCCTTGCCATAGGCTTACGCCTCCTTCCGTGATGTCGAAGTCGGGCCGACCTTGGAGCAGTCGACCATTCAACGCCTCGACGCGCCGGTTCGAAGGAAGCCTCAGCAGAAACGATGAGAGCCCCGGTGCGCAGGCGCACGGGGCTCTGAAAGACCTCGACGTCCGACGTGACGGATCACGACGGGCGGAAGTCCAAGCTCCAAACACTCCTGCGCGGGCTGCCTGCGACGAATCGCAGATCCTTCGGCGCCTCGCCCCCGAAAGGAAGCGGACGACAACCAGCGGTCTTCGGCAGCCACCACCGTACTGGACTCCCGGCGCATCGACCAAATCCGGGCATCCGCTACAGCGGCGGCAGGCTCCGCCCGCCCGCGTCGGCGGTGTCCGACTCGGCCGGGGCCTGCACCGACAGCGGCCCGCCGAACTCGTCGAAGCGCAGCGTGTCGGAGATCCGCTCGGCCGCGCCGGAGCCGGTGCGCTGCAGTTGGACGGGCTGGTCGCGGTCGTTCAGCCAGACGTCGAGGGTGATCACCCCGCCGTCGCCCAGCGCGGTGCGCAGGGCGGCCCGCCGGGCGGGCGGGAGCTGGGTCTGCGCCTCGGCGTAGTCGGCGACCGTGGTGGCGACCCGGTAGTGCACCACGGCGGTGTCGTCGATCTCCTCCGCGCCGATCCGCTCGGGCGCGGGGGCGGCCACCGCCGCGGTCAACGCCACCACCGGGTTGAGCCGGTCGACGGTGTCGGCGTACGGCACGGCGCGCTGGCCGTCGGTGCCGGGCACGCCGGTGAACTTCTCCCAGTGCCGCCCGCCGAGCCGGCTCGCGGTGGCCGCGTCGCCGCCGCGGTAGGCGGTGGTGTCCAGCACCACGACCTCCTCGGTGGTGCCGGGGCGCTTGAGCTGCAGCACCGTCTTGGGCGCCCAGAACAACAGGCCGGCCACGGTGTCCGAGCCGAGGTTGCCGCTGAAGCGGGCCCGCCGGGCGCCGTGCACGGCCAGCTGGGCGGAGAGCAGCACGCCGTGCGGCGAACGGTCGGTCGGGGTCGCGAGCACCGTCGGGTCGGCGGAGGCGCTCGGCGAGGCCGCCGGGGCGCCCCCGGAGCCGCTGCCGCAGGCGGTGAGCACCGCGGCCAGTGCCGCGGCCGCAGCCGCGCGGCGCACCGCCCGTCCCGCCATCCCCGCCTCCCCTGCCCGTCCCGTGCCTCGTCCGCTGCCCTTCACCCTGCCATGCCGGCCGCCCCGGCGTCCGGCCGGCCCTGGCCGCGGCCCCGCGCGGCCGCGCACACGGC
>NZ_JBEYFP010000004.1:0-54953 GCF_040634455.1 Kitasatospora sp. NPDC007106 | reverse complement strand
GGACGCGCCGGACGCGCCGGACGCGGCGGGGGCGGCACCGCGGACGGCGGGCCGGGTGCACCCGGCCACGGCGGTGCCGACGCTCGCGGCGATCGCGGTCAGGACCGCCCGGCGGGTCGGCCGGTGGGGCATCGGGACCTCCCGGAGGTCGGGCATGTGCGTCCGATTATGAACGAAATGCCCGATCCTTCTGAGGAGCCGTCACCCCGCCGCGGCCGGGATCAGCGCGGGTCGGTGAGGTGTTCGCCCAGCCAGCCCAGCGAGGCCGGGAGCATCCGCGACCAGGTGTTGAAGTTGTGGCCGCCGGTGGCCAGGGTGATCGAGGAGACCTTCGTCTGCCCGCCCTTGGCGGCGGCGACGAACTTCTCGGTGCTGCCGTAGTAGTCGCCGTCGCCCTCGCGGCTTCCGCCGACGAGCAGCGAGACCGCCGGCCGGGGCCGGTGGGTGAGCCGCCAGGTCAGGTCGGCGTCCTCGCGGCGGTGGGCGTCGCCGCCGAAGAGGTCCCCGGTCGTGGCGTCCTCGGCCGCCTTGTAGTACCCGGAGAGGGAGACCGCGGCGGAGAACACGTCCGGGCTGCGCAGCGCCAGCTTGAGGGCGCAGTAGCCGCCGGTGGAGTTGCCGATCGCACCGAAGCTGCCGGGGCCGTCGGCCACCCGGTAGGCGGCCCGGATCGCGGCGGGCACGTCGGCGGTGAAGTAGGTCGCCGCCTTCGGACCGCCCGGGACGTCCTCGCACTCGGTGTCCCGCGGCATCGCCGGCGAGGGCCGCATCAGCACCAGCACCGTCGGCTTCATCCTGCCCTCGCGGATCAGCTGCAGCTCGGTGCCGGGGTAGTTCAGCTTGGTGATCAGGTTCTTGGCGTCGCCGGGGAAGCCGGTGATGGCGATCGCGGCGGGGAAGCGCTTGTCCTTGTACTCCGGCTGGAAATACTGCGGCGGCAGGTAGACGTAGCCGTCGGTGGCCAGGCCGGTGGAGGCGCCGGGGATGCGGATCCGCTCCAGCTTGCCGACCTGGGCCGCGTCCCGGCCGACGGTGTTGGTGCCGCGGACGTTCTCCGCGGACAGCCGCTGCACCCCGTGCGCCCGGCCGTCCAGCCGGTTCTGGATCGTCACCGGGCCCTGGTCGCCGGTGCCCAGCAGGTCGTCCCAGCTGCTGTAGAAGGCGAAGTAGTTGTTGGCCAGCAGGCCGAGGGTGCACATCACCGCCAGCTGCGTGCCGACGATGGTGCCGATCCGCCCCAGCACGGCCGCCCACGTCCGCTCGGCCAGCCGCGGCCAGAGCCAGACCGTGCCCGCGATCGCCGCCACCGCCACCAGGGCGGACAGCGCCAGCACTTTGTGGCTGGTGAGTCCCATTCTCCGCTCCCCCGTAAGCCCCGATTCCGGTCTCAGTGTCAAGGATCGCTGGGAGATTCCTGGGAGGACTCGGCGCGCAGGGTGAATCGTCCCCCGCCGAACGGCGGGGGGCGGAGAGCTGGGAGACTGATGGGGTCCGTGCTGTGAGGAGCCCGCTGTGAGCAAGCAGACCGCCGACCGTGGCGACGCCCTGGTCCGCGCCGGGGCGATCGTGTTCGCCGTCGGCGCGGTGGCGACCCTGGTCACCTTCGTCCCGCTGTTCTTCGACCTGACCAGGCTGCCCACCGCGGCCTACTGGATCTGCATGCTGATGCCGCTCGGCTTCCTGCTGTCGCTGGCCGGCCTGCTCGCCACCGCCCGGGCCGAACGCCGGCGCGCCCGGGACTGACGGCCGCCGGGGCCGACGCGGCCGGGGCCCGCCTCGAAGGGCGTACGGGTGCCTCACGGGCACATGGGAGCAGTTCCCCGCGCTCCCGAACCCGTCGGCCGAGCGCCCCGTGGACGCCGTCCCCTACAGGGCGTCCGCCAGCCAGGCCGGGAAGGCCGTGAGGTCGTCCAGGACGGCGTCCGCGCCGGCCGCGCGGAGCTCCTCGGCGGTGTACGGCCCGGTGGCCACCGCGACCGCGACGGCGCCCGCCGCCCGGGCACCGGCGATGTCGCCGAGGTGGTCGCCCACGTAGACGCCGGCGCCGTGTTCGCGCAGCGCGTCGCCCTTGGTCTCCGCCCACAGGTCGCCGACCAGGACGTCCACCTCCAGGCCGAAGTGCTCCAGGTGCAGCCGCGCGTTCCGCTCGTACTTGCCGGTGATCACCGCGACCCGGCCGCCGTGGGCCCGGACGGCGGCGACCGCCTCCAGGGCGCCGGGCAGCACGAGGGTCCCGGGCAGCGCGTACTCCCGGTACATCTCGCGGTACCGGTCGGCGATCTCGTCCAGCCGCTCGGCCGGGAACCAGTTGGCGAGCTCGCGCAGCAGCGGTGGCCCGAGCCGGCTGACCGCCAGCTCGCTGTCGATCCAGGTGCCGGTCTCGGCGGCGAGCGCGTCGTAGGTGGCCTTGATCCCGGGCCGGGTGTCCAGCAGCGTCATGTCGAGGTCGAAGCCGACGGTGAGAGCCATGCCCGCCAGCCTAGGCCGTGCCGGCCGTCCGCCGGCCGCCGTGCGGACCCCCTGCCACGTGCTCTCCGTCACTGCCCGCAGTTCCCCGGGGACCCAAAGTTTCGACCGCGGGCCCGGCCGGGTATGCAGCCCTCGCACGGGGTGGTCGATCACCCCGCTTCGTCTCCGGGGGGTGTCTGCCTGTGGATCGCGCCGTGCCGCGTCCCTGCCGGGCCGTGCCCCCGTCCGGACGTGCCGCTCGGGAGTGAGCGGCTGAGGGATCATTAATCCGCTGAGCGTCGCCGACCACCCGCGTAGGGTGGTCGGCTCGCCGTCCACCCGACGGGATCCGGCCACCGCCGGTCCCGCCCACACTCACAACGAGGACAGTTCGAGATGCCCACCGGCCAGGTCAAGTGGTTCAACGAGACGAAGGGATTCGGCTTCCTGTCGCGCGACGACGGGGGCGACGTCTTCGTCCACACCAAGGCGCTGCCCGCCGGGGTCACCACGCTGAGGCCGGGCCAGCGCGTCGAGTTCGGGATCGTCGCGGGCCACCGCGGCGACCAGGCGATGGGCGTCACGCTGCTCGACGCCCTGCCGTCGGTCGCCGCCGCCCAGCGCCGCAGCCCCGACGACATGGCACCGATCGTGCAGGACCTGATCACCACGCTGGACGCCGTCCTGCCGGGCCTGCAGCGCGGCCGCTACCCCGCCAAGCCGGCCGGCCAGAAGCTCGCCGTGATGCTGCGGGCGGTCGCGGACCAGTTCGACGTCTGACCGGACCGCCCGCACCAGGGCGTCAGGACCTCAGAAGCGCAGCGCACCCGGGTCGACCGAGGGCACCAGCCCCTCCGCGGCGGCCCGGGTGAGCAGCGTCTCGACCGCCGCGTACCCCTCCGCGCCGAGGTCCTCGGTGAACGCGTTGACGTAGAGGCCGATGTGCTGGTCGGCCACCGCCGGGTCCATCTCCTGCGCGTGCTCCAGCACGTACGCCCGGGAGTCCTCCGGGGCGTCCCAGGCGGCCCGCACCGAGGCGCGCAGGGTGTCGGCCAGCTCCTTCAGCCGGTCGGCGCCGAGCGAGCGCCGGGCCACGATCGCGCCGAGCGGGATCGGCAGCCCGGTCTCCCGCTCCCAGGCCTCGCCCATGTCGGCGAGGCGGTGCAGCCCGTACCGCCCGTACGTGAAGCGGGCCTCGTGGATCACCAGTCCGGCGTCCACCCGGCCGTCCCGCACCGCGGGCATGATCTCGTGGAAGGGCATCACGACGATCCTCCCGAAGCCGCCGGGCACGGCCTTCGCGGCCCAGAGCCGGAACAGCAGGTAGGCCGTCGAGCGCTCGCTCGGCACCGCCACCGTGCCGCCCGTCAGGTCGGCGTCCGGCTCCCGGGTCAGCACCAGCGGGCCGCAGCCGCGCCCCAGCGCCCCGCCGCAGGGCAGCAGCGCGTACTCCTCCAGCACCCAGGGCAGCTGCCCGTAGCTGATCTTCAGCAGGTCGAGCTCGCCGCGCTCGGCCATGCCGTTGGTGACGTCGATGTCGGCGAACAGCACCTCGGGCGCGTCGGCGCCGGGCACCAGGCCGTGCGCCCAGGCGTGGAAGACGAAGGTGTCGTTGGGGCACGGCGAGTACGCGACCCGCAGCGGCTCAGCCATCAGCGGCCTCCTGGAGCAGTTCGGGGTACGGCAGCGCCGCGAAGGCCCGCTCCAGGGCCCCGAGCGCCTCGCCGATCCGCCAGGCGGCGCGGTCGCGCGGGCCGACGGGGTTGGACACGGTCCTGATCTCCAGGACGGGCAGGCCGGACCGGGCGGCGGCCTCGGCCACGCCGAAGCCCTCCATCGCCTCCGCGACCGCACCCGGATGACGGGCCGCCAGCGCGGCGGCCCGCTCGGCGCTGCCGGTCACCGTCGAGACGGTGAGCACCGGGCCGACCACGGCGTCCAGGGCCTTCGCCGCCAGGGCGGCCGCGTCCGGTGCGGGCCGGTGCCGCACGCTGCCGAAGCCCAGCTCGGTCACGTCCCGGAAGCCCTCCGGGGTCTCGGCGCCGAGGTCGGCCGCGACGATCCCGGAGGCGACCACCGTCGCGCCGACCGGCGCGTGCGGGGCGAAGCCGCCCGCGATGCCGGCCGACACCACCAGCCGGAACCGGCCGGTGGCCAGGGCCGCCGCCGTCGCCGCGGCCGCCGCGGCCGGGCCGACCCCGCCGGCCAGCACCTCGACCGGAACGCCCGGCGCCCCGGCGCGCGCGAGCCCGCGCAGCACCGCGTCGGCCTCGGCCTGCACGGCGACGACGACGAGCAGCCCGGCCGGGGGGCCGGACTGCTCGTCGTCGTACCTGGGGCTCATCGCCGGAGGGTCAGTCCTGGGTCTTCATGTCGAAGTACCAGATGCCCAGGATCTCCTGGGTCTTCTGGTCGGCCTCGACGACCGTCACGGTGGTGGTGCCCGAGGAGTTCAGCACCTGCGAGGCCGGCACCGAGCCGGACCAGGTGGTGCCGCGGGTGTCCTGCGCGAGCGGGGTCTGGCCCTGGGCGCCGCCGTCGGTGAAGGCGAACCAGCCGCGGTCCGCGACGGACGGCGGCACACCCACGCCGATCCGGTCGCTGGCCTGCACGTCGGTCGACGGCAGGGTGTTGGCCTCGCGGGCCTTCTTCGCGTCCACCTGGCACTTGGCGAGGACGTCCTGCGGCAGCGCCTTGCCGTCGTTGTAGCAGAACGGCGCCGAGGTGATCGACGAACGGCCGACCGTCAGGGTCACGACGTGCTCGTCGGGCTTGCCCTGGTCGGCAGCGTGCGCGATGGAGATGCCGACCGTGCCGGCGCCGATCACGACCACGGCGCCGATGGCGGCGATTGCACGGGTGCTGAGGCTCATGGGCAAGAGGCTACCGGGCTTTCGCGATCACGCGACGCGGGGGTGGCCGAGTCGCCGCGGCTATGCCACCCGTGGCCGAGTGGCCGTCCCGCGCAACCCCACCTTGAACAGCGAGCGCAGCGTCCACAGCAGCATCACCGTCATCACCGCCGCCGCCAGTGCCAGGCCCAGCGTCGCGTTCAGCGGCAGCGAGATGCCGACCACGCCGCCCACGACCCAGCACAGCTGAAGGACCGTCTCCGACCGCGCGAAGGCGGACGTCCGCACCGCCTCCGGCACGTCCCGCTGGATCACCGCGTCCAGCGCCAGCTTCCCCAGCGAGGCCGCCATGCCCGAGGCCGCCGCCACCACGGCGATCGTCAGCAGGCTGTACCAGATCGCCGCCGCTGCCGAGGCCATCGCCGCCAGCAGCAGCATCGCGGCGACCGTCGCCTCCGAACCGCGGGTCTTCAGCCAGGAGCCGAACACCGACCCCAGCGCGTTGCCCACCCCCGCCGACGCGGCCACGATGCCCAGCGCCGCCGTCTCCGGCACCCCGCTCACCGGCTCCTTGCGGACCAGGAACGCCAGGAACATCACCAGGAACCCCACCAGCCACCGCAGCGAGGACACCGCCCGCAGCGCCAGGATCACCGACGGGCCGACCGTCCGCAGGATCGCCTTCGACGACCGGGCGCCGTGCCCCTCGGCGTGCATCACCGCACGCTGCTCGCCCTTGGCCGAGTCCACCTTGTGCGGCAGGTGAAACGCCATCAGCGTGCCGATCACGAAGACCAGGAACGCCCCGCGCAGCGGCCACCCCGGACCGGCCAGGTGCAGCAGCCCGCCCACCCCGGCCGCGACCATCGTCGCCAGCAGGCCGGCCAGCGTCACCCGGGAGTTCGCCTTCACCAGCGACAACTGCGGCGGCAGCAGCCGCGGCACCACCACGCTGCGCACCACCCCGTACGACTTCGAGGCGACCAGCACGCCCAGCGCTTCGGGATAGAGGGCGATCCCCCCTCCGGCGATCGACCCGGCCATCGTCCAGGCCAGGATCGCCCGGGCCAGCATCGACATCGCCATCGCCGAACGGCGGCCGTGCGGCAGCTTGTCGAGCAGCGGACCGATCACCGGTGCCAACAGCGCGAACGGCGCCATGGTGATCAGCAGGTAGAGCGCGACCCGGCCGCGGGCCTCGCCGGTCGGCACCGAGAAGAAGATGGTGGAGGCCAGCGCGATGGTGATGAGCATGTCGCCGAAGGAGTTCAGCGCGTGCAGCTCGATCAGCTTCGCCAGCCCCGACTCGCCGGCGCCCTCCGCCGACGTCGCCCGCCGGATCCGCCGGCCGGTGCCGTGCACCATCCGGCCGGTCCGCACACCCGCCGCGGAAGCTCCCCTGACCAGTGCGTTCTTCGGCCTGCCGGCCTTCGGCGGCGTCTGCTCCCCGGCAGCTCCGGCGTCGGTGTCCGGATCCTGCGGCGGCACAGCCCTCACTCCCGAGGGACCCTCCGGCTGCGGAGCGTCCACGCCGTGCTGCGAGGGGGTCTCGTCCGCCACATACGCCATCCTGCCCGAGAATCAGCGACCGTACGACTGTTGACCCGGTGCGGCTTCCGCGGAACGCCGCGCGCGGCCCCGGACTGTGCCCGGACGCCGACCGGCGGGTAGCCTGCACTACGCGCACGGGGTTGGGACGGACCGGGCGGGGCGGCGCGGCCGGTGCCGGGGACGGACCCAGGTCGCGCAGAATAAGAAGTGCCCCTCGTACAGCTTCGGCGGGCGGGGCACCACCCCCGGACGGCCCCGGCCGTGCGCGGGACCGCCGCCGGACAACAGGACTGGGAGAGAATCGACGCCGTGAGCGCTGCGATGCGAAGCCGTACCCCCGACCGGCTCTGTGCCGAGGCCGTCGAACTCGCCCGCCAGGCCGCCGTCGAGATGGTCGGACCGGAGACCGTCGGCGCCCACCTCGGCGTCCGCGCCGAGGCCGACCGCGTGGTCACCCACACCTTCGAGTGCCTCGACGCCGCCTACCGCGGCTGGCACTGGGCGGTCACCGTGGCCCGTGCACCACGCGCCAAGAACGTCACCCTCGACGAGGTCGTCCTGCTGCCCGGCGACGACGCCGTCCTCGCCCCGCAGTGGGTGCCGTGGAGCGAGCGCCTGCGCCCCGGCGACATGGGCCCCGGCGACCTGCTGCCCACCGGCGCCGACGACCTCCGGCTGGAGCCCGGTTGGAGCGGCGAGGACGAGCCCGCCCCCAACTCCGCGATGAGCGAGGCCGCGGAGGAGGACGTCGTCCTCACCGATCCGCACGTCCAGCCCGCCCCGGCCCGCGCCCGGATCGGCGCCGTCGCCGAGGAGCTCGGCCTCGCCCGGCCCCGGGTGCTCTCCCGGCTCGGCCTGCACCTCGCCGCGGAACGCTGGGACTCGGCCTTCGGCCCGCAGACGCCGATGGCGCAGGCCGCCCCGGCCAACTGCGACACCTGCGGCTTCCTGATCCCGATCGGCGGCTCGCTCGGCCAGGCGTTCGGCGTGTGCGGCAACGAGTTCGGCCCCGCCGACGGCCAGGTCGTCGCCTTCGGGTACGGCTGCGGCGGCCACTCCGAGGCCGCGGTGCTGCCCGCCCCGCCCACCCCCTCCGAGCTGATCCTCGACGAGACCGTCGTCGAGCCGCTCACCCTCCACCCCGACCGCACCGGCGGCTCCGTCGAGCCCGACGCCCCCGCCGAGGAGCTCGGCCACTCCTGACGGAGCGGACACCCGCCCCGCGTGCGCCGTCCCCTGCGGTCGGAACTGTCCGTCCGGCAGGGGAGAATGCGGACGTACGCAGGGTGCGGACGGCGGAAGGCGGCAGGGCCAGTGGAGCCTCGGATCATCGGCGGTACGGACGGGCAGACGGCGGACGTCTTCGACACAGCGGGCCTGCGCCACCGCGTCCTGGACGCGTGGACGGCCGCGCCCGCACGCTTCCGGGAGGACGCCAACGCCGAGGAGGAGCTCGCCCTCGGCGGCTACCGCGACCGCCTGATCGTCGAGCTCGCCCAGAACGCCGCCGACGCCGCCGCCCGCAACGGCACCGCCCCGGGCCGGCTGCGGCTGATCCTCCGCGACGGCGTGCTGGCCGCCGCCAACACCGGCGCCCCGCTGGACGCCACCGCGGTGGAGTCGCTCTCCACCCTCCGCGCCTCGGCCAAGCGCCCCGAGGACGTCCCCACCGTCGGCCGCTTCGGCGTCGGCTTCTCGGCCGTGCTGGCGGTCGCCGACGAGCCCGCGGTGCTGTCCACGCACGGGTCCGTCCGCTGGTCGCTGTCCGAGGCCTCCGCGCTGGTCGGCGCCCGCCCGCAGCTCACCGAGGAGCTGCGCCGCCGCGAGGGCCACGTCCCGCTGCTGCGCCTGCCGTTCCCCGCCGAGGGGTCCGCCCCGGACGGCTACGACACGGTGGTGGTGCTGCCGCTGCGGGACGCCGCCGCCGAGGACCTGACCCGCCGTCTGCTCGCCGAGATCGACGACGCGCTGCTGCTGACCCTGCCCGGCCTCGCCGAGATCGTGGTGGAGACGCCGGAGGGCGTCCGCACGCTGACCCGGTCCGCGGACGCCCCGCGTCCGGACGGCATCACCACCGTCACCATCACCGACGGCGACCGGGCCACCGTCTGGCAGACGGTCGGCGCCGAGGGCACCGTCGCCGCCCCTCTGCTGGCCGACCGGACGACCGAGGAGCGCGCCCGCCCGTACTGGTCGGTGGTCTGGGCGGTGCCGGTCTCCGACACCGGAATGCCGCAGCCGCTGCGGACCACCGCGGTGGTGCACGCGCCGACGCCCAGCGACGAGCCGCTCGGCGTGCCCGCGCTGCTGATCGCCGGCTACCCGCTGGACTCCACCCGCCGCCACGTCGCCCCCGGCCCGCTCACCGACTTCCTCACCGAACGCGCCGCGGACGCCTACGCCGAGCTGCTGAAGGCCCGCGGGGCGGACCTCGGCTCGCTCTCCCTGGTGCCCGGCCGCCTCGGCCACGGCGCGCTGGACAACGCGCTGCGCGCCGCGATCCTGGACCGGCTGCCCGGCACGCCGTTCCTGCCGCACCCGGGCCCGGTCGAGGAGGGCACCCCGGCGCTGCGGCCGCGCGACGCGACGCTGCTGGAGGGCGCGGACGGCTCGGTGGTGTCCGCGCTGGCGCCGATCTTCCCCGGCCTGCTGCCGGCCGGCCTGGAGCGCCGCCCCGAGCTGCGGGCGCTGGACGTCCGCCGGGTGCCGCTGGCCGAGGTGGTCGACCAGCTCGGCGGCCTGGACCGGGAGCCCGCCTGGTGGCGCAACCTGTACGCGGCGCTGGCCGGGGCCGACCCGGAGGCGCTGGGCGCCCTGCCGGTGCCGCTGGCCGACGGCCGGACGGTGACCGGCCCGCGCCGGGTCCTGCTGCCCTCCGACCCGGCGGACTGGGCCGGCTACGAGGGGTACCCCGACTCGCTGGCCGAGGCGCTCGGCCTGCTCGACCTGCGGCTCGCCCACCCGGAGGCCGCCCACCCGCTGCTGGCCAAGCTCGGCGCCGTGACGGCGACCCCGGCCGGCGTGCTGGACACCCCGGAGGTGCGGGCCGCCGTCGCCCGCTCGCTGGAGGTCGGCGAGGACGACTTCGACGCCGCGGTCGACCTGGCCGACGCGGTGCTCGCGCTGGTGAAGGCCGCCGAGGCCGGCCCGGGCGACCACCCGTGGCTGGCCCGCCTGGCACTCCCGGACGACGAGGGCGAGCTGACCCGGGCCGGCGAGCTGATCATCCCGGACTCCCCGTTCGCCGACCTGGCCCGGGACGGCGACGCCGCCTACGTCGACGAGGACCTGCTGGAGCGCTGGGGTCCGGACGTGCTGGCCGCCGCCGGTGCACTGGCCGGCTTCGTGCTGGTCCGCGCCGAGGACGTGGTGCTCGACCCGGACGACCTGGAGCGGCTCGACCCGACCGTGCCCGCCGACCGGGCCGCCGGCGGCTCCCCCACGGGCCTGGTCGACGAGGCCCCGGACGGCCTCGCCGAATGGTGCGAGGACACCCTGGAGGCGCTGCACGCCGACGACAGCGGGGAGATCGGCGTGCCGCCGGTCGCCGCCGAGCTGCTCGCCGTCCGCGACCTCGACCTGGTCGACGACGCGGCCTGGCCGCAGGCGCTGAAGGTGCTCGCCCGCCCGCCGTACCGGGACGCCGTGGTGAACCCGGTGCGCACCCTGCTGCCGGACGGCCGCTACGTCGACCTGCCGCCGTACACGGCGTGGTGGCTGCGCGACCACCCGGTGCTGGACGGCCGGGAGCCGGCCGGCCTGCGCGCGGCCGGCGCCGACCCGCTGCTGCGCGGCCTGTACGACGAGGCCCGCACCGACCTGGACGAGCAGTTCCTGCACGCCCTCGGGGTGCGCACCACGCTGGCCGCGCTGCTCGCCGAGCCGCACGGCCCGGAGGAGCTGCTCGACCGCCTGGTGGACGACGCCTCCGACGTGACCCACCGCCAGCTGCACGGCATCCACACCCAGCTCGCCGCGCTGCCGGCCGGGCGGGTCGAGCCGCTGGACGTCGTCCGGGCGCTCGCCCCGCTGGACCCGGAGACCGGCCGCCGCCCCGACACCACGGTGATCGTGGACGCCGCGCAGGCGGTCGTCGCCGACGCGCCGGACCTGGTCGAGCTGCTGCACGACCACCCGGTGCTGCCGGTCGCCCCGGAGCTGGCCGCGGCCCTCGCCGAGCGGCTGAACGTGTCGCTGGCCAGCGAGGTGGCGGGTGGCCGGGTGCTCTCCGACGGCGTGCTGCACCGGGTGCCGGCCGTGGTCCGCGAGCTGCTGCCGGGCTGCCCGGCCGCCTACGAGGAGCACGAGGAGCTGCTGGTGGTCGGCCCGGACGGCGGGGAGGCGCACGTCGACTGGCGCTGGGACGCGGCCGCCGGCACGCCGGAGGTGCCGTACGCCCCGGAGGACGCCGAGGCGGGCGACGAGGACGACGAGTTCGAGGTGCCGCCGGTGCCGGGCCTGCTGCACGCGGCCACCCCGGAGGGCCTGGCGGCCGGCCTCGCCTGGTCGGTCGGCCAGTGGCACCGCCGGTTCGAGGTCCTCGCCGCGCTGGCCGAGCCGGACCGCGCCTACGAGCTGCTGAACGCCCGCGACTACGAGTCCTGACCGGCGCCGTGCCGGGGCCCGCACCCGCGGGTCCCGGCCGGCCCGGACGGGCCTCAGCCCACGCCGTTCCCGGCGGGCTCGGAGCGGAGCACGATCACCCGCCAGCTGATCTCCAGCAGCACGCCCGCGATCCCGGCGATCACCACCCCGAGCCAGGGGTCGCGGACGCCGGCCAGTTCGAGCTGGAAGAAGTCGGAGAGCCAGGGCACCGTCAGCACCAGCGCGAACGCCCCTCCCATCGCCGCGATCAGCAGGATCCGCCACCAGGAGTACGGCCGGGCGACGATCGCCAGCACCCACATCGCCACCAGGAAGAGCGTCAGCGTCGCCACGCTGGTGTCAGCCTTCAGGTCGGTGCCGTCGTCGGCCCGGGCCAGCATGTACGAGGTGAAGGTGGCGGCGCCGGCGATCACCCCGCCGGGGACGGCGAACCGCAGTACCCGCCGGACGAAGCCCGTCCTGGCCCGCTCGTTGTTGGGCGCGAGGGCGAGGAAGAAGGCCGGCACGCCGATGGTGAGGGTGGAGAGCACGGTGGAGTGCCGGGGCAGGAACGGGTACGGCACGTGGGTGAAGACGACCAGCAGGGCGAGCAGCACCGAGTAGACGGTCTTCACCAGGAAGAGGGTGGCGACCCGCTCGATGTTGCCGATCACCCGGCGGCCCTCGGCGACCACCGAGGGCAGGGTGGCGAAGGAGTCGTCGAGCAGCACGATCTGGGCGACCGCGCGGGTGGCGTCGCTGCCGGTGCCCATGGCGACGCCGATGTCGGCGTCCTTCAGCGCCAGCACGTCGTTGACGCCGTCGCCGGTCATCGCCACGGTGTGCCCGCGGGACTGCAGCGCGCCGACCAGGTCGCGCTTCTGCTGCGGGGTGACCCGCCCGAAGACGGATGCCATGTCGGCGGCGTCGGCGAAGGCGGCCGGGTCGTCGTGGGGGAGGGTGCGGGCGTCCACCGGCTGGTCGGCGCCGGGCAGGTCGAGGTGGCCGGCGACCGCGCCGACCGCCACCGCCGCGTCGCCGGAGATCACCTTGGCCCGGACCTTCTGCCGCTCGAAGTAGCGCAGGGTCTCGGCGGCGTCCGCGCGCAGCCGCTGCTGGAGCACCACCAGGGCGAGCGGCTCCAGCCCGGCCGCCGGGTCGGGGTCGTCCAGCGGCACGGGTGAGCGGCCGAGCAGCAGCACCCGCAGCCCGCGGGCGCCGAGCCCGTCGGCCTCGGCCAGCGCCGGGTGCCCGGCCGGCAGCAGGACGTCGGGGGCACCGAGCAGCCAGCTGCCCTCGCCGCCCTGAGGTTCGGCGAGCCGGGCCGCGCTCCACTTGCGGGCGGACGAGAACGGCACGGACTCGACCACCCGCCAGTGGCCGTCCGGCGGGGGGCCGTAGGCCTCGATGACGGCCTGCATGGAGGGGTTGGGGCGGGCGTCCGCGGCGCCGAGCGCGCCGAGCGCCTCGCGGAGGGTCTCCGGTGCGCCGTGCCGGGCCCGGCCGTCGGCGAGCGGCCGCAGCTCCAGCAGGTCCATCCCGCCCTCGGTGAGGGTGCCGGTCTTGTCCAGGCAGACGGTGTCGACCCGGGCGAGCCCCTCGATCGCGGGCAGCTCCTGCACCAGGCACTGGCGGCGGCCGAGGCGGATCACGCCGATCGCGAAGGCGACCGAGGTCAGCAGCACCAGGCCCTCGGGCACCATCGGCACGATCCCGGCCACCATCCGGCGGACGGCCTCCTGCCAGTCGTTGCGCTCCACCGCGAGCTGGCTGACGATCAGGCCGAGCGCGGTCGGCACCAGCAGCCAGGTGATGAACTTGAGGATCTCGTCGATGCCGCTGCGCAGCTCGGAGCGGACGAGGGTGAACTTGGCGGCCTCCTCGGAGAGCCGGGCGGCGTAGGCCTCCCGGCCGACCTTGGTGGCGGTGAACGCACCCGCGCCGGCGACGACGAAGCTGCCGGACATGACCTGGTCGCCGGGGCGCTTGAGGACGGAGTCGGGTTCGCCGGTGAGCAGCGACTCGTCGATCTCCAGGCCGTCGGCCTCGGTGACGGTGCCGTCGACGACGACCTTGTCGCCGATGCCGAGCAGCACGGTGTCGTCGAGCACGACCGCGGAGGTGGCCACGGCCAGCGCGGCGCCGTCCCGGCGGACCTGCGGCTTGGCCTCGCCGATCAGCGCGAGGCTGTCGAGGGTGCGCTTGGCCCGCAGCTCCTGGACGATGCCGATCGCCGTGTTGGCCACGATGACCAGGCCGAACAGGCCGTCCTGGATCGGGCCGACCACCAGGATGATCGCGAACATCACGCCGATGATGGCGTTGAAGCGGGTGAAGACGTTGGCCCGGACGATCTCGCGGACGGAGCGGCTGGAGCGCACCGGGACGTCGTTGACCTGTCCGCGGGCGACCCGCTCGGCGACCTCGGCCGCCGTCAGCCCGCCCCGACGCCCGGACGGCCCCGGGTGTCCTGCCTCGGCCGTGCCCTCCGCGGGATGCGTCATGGGTCCGACTCTAGGTGGGGCCCCGGGCCGGTGCCGCTCCGCCGAGGGGGCGGTCAGTCCAGACGAGTGGCGGGGCCCTCGGGGCTCTGCGCGCCCGTCGCGGCCCCGGTCGCGGCCTCGGCGGCCCGGGCGCGGCGGATGGCGTCCCGGCGGGCGCGGCAGTACCAGAGGCCGATCAGGCCGAGCAGGCCGCCGGAGAGGCAGATCCACGGCCAGGTGCCGTGGCCGTGCTGCTCCAGGGTGCCCTTGAAGGGCAGCAGGGCGAGGAAGGCGACGAACCACAGCGCCGTGCCGCCGCCGACGATGGCGACGTCGTTGGCCTCCAGCGGCGGGGGCGAGGGGCGCAGCGGGGTCTTGGGCATGGCCCCTAGGGTACGGGGACGAGGAGCCTCCGGTGCAGGGGTGGCGGGCGCCCGACGACCGATTCTGCGGGTGGATGGCCGTAAGGGCCTTCTTCTACGCGCGAAGATGGCGTGCGAACGAGCGAAAACTCATACTTGGGCTTCCGGTTGCTGCTACGCGCGTCATTCCGCCCGTCCGGCAGGCCGCCGGTGGACCGGGTCAGTGCCGCCCCGGGTTCCGCCGTCACCACCCCCGTCCGTGCCCCCACCCGACGAGGACCCGCATGTCTCCGCAGGCCCAGCCGACGTCCGCGCTCGACGCGCCGTCCGTGCCCTCCGCCGCACCGCAGCCCCCCACCGGTGTGCTCGACCGCTTCTTCCGGATCACCGAGCGCGGCTCCACGCTGCCCCGGGAGATCCGCGGCGGCGTCGCCACCTTCTTCACCATGGCCTACATCCTGGTGCTGAACCCGATCATCCTGGCCAACGCCACGGACATGACCGGCGCGCACCTCGACAGCGGGCAGCTGGTCACCGCCACCGCGCTCACCGCGGGCCTCACCACCCTGCTGATGGGCGTCATCGGCAACGTGCCGATCGCACTCGCGGCCGGCCTCGGCGTCAACAGCATCGTCGCCCTCCAGCTCGCCCCCCGGATGACCTGGGCCGAGGCGATGGGCATGGTCGTGCTGGCCGGCTTCGCGATCCTGCTGCTGGTCGCCACCGGCCTGCGCGAGCGCGTGATGAACGCCGTGCCGCTCGGCCTGCGCAAGGCCATCGCGATCGGCATCGGCCTGTTCATCGCCCTGATCGGCCTGGTCGACGCCGGCTTCGTCAGCCGGATCCCGGACGCCGCGCACACCACCGTCCCGCTGCAGCTCGGCGGCAGCGGCCACCTGCTGGGCTGGCCGGTGCTGGTCTTCGTGCTCGGCCTGCTGCTCACCCTGGTGCTGCTGGTCCGCAAGGTGCCCGGCGCGATCCTGATCGGCATCGTCGTCGCCACCGTCGTCGCCCTGGTGATCGAGCAGGTCGTCGGCCTCGGGCAGGGCTGGGGCCTGACCGTCCCGACCTGGCCGGGCAGCCCGGTCGCCGCCCCGGACTTCGGCCTGATCGGCAAGGTCGACCTGGTCGGCGGCTTCCACCACGCCGGTGCGCTCACCGGTGTGCTGTTCGTCTTCACCGTGCTGATGTCCTGCTTCTTCGACGCGATGGGCACCATCCTCGGCGTCGCCGACGAGGCGCACCTGCTCGACGAGAAGGGCGACCTGCCGGGCATCAACAAGATCCTCATGGTGGACGGCATCGCCACCGCGGCCGGCGGCGCCACCTCCTGCTCGGCCAACACCTGCTACGTGGAGTCCACCGCGGGCGTCGGCGAGGGCGCCCGGACGGGCTTCGCCTCGGTCGTCACCGGCGTGCTGTTCCTGTTCGCGCTGTTCCTGACCCCGGTGGCCACCATGGTGCCCGCGCAGGCCGCCACCCCGGCGCTGGTCGCGGTCGGCTTCCTGATCCTGGCCAACTCGATCAAGGAGATCGACTGGGCCGACCACACCATCGCGATCCCGGCGTTCCTGACCATCGTCCTGATGCCGTTCACCTACTCGATCACCAACGGCCTGGGCATGGGCTTCATCGCCTTCTGCGTGCTGCGCCTGGCGGCCGGCCGAGGCCGCGAGGTGCCCGCGGCGATGTACGCGGTGTCCGCGGTGTTCGCCTTCTACTACCTGATGCCGGCGCTCGGCCTGCTCTGACCTCCGCCGCCGTACGGGCCCTCCCACCGGATCCCCGGGGGAGGGCCCTTCGCGTTCCCGGCGCCGGCGGCGTGCGCGCCGTGCCGGCCCGGGGGGGAGCGGACCGGCGCATTCGGGGGGCGTACGGGTGGCGATCCGGCGTCGATTCGAGGGAGGGGTCGGCCGTTCCGGGCGGGTGTTGTGCAGGGGCCGTCGACCCGTCCCGATCTGGCAACTTGCGTGTGCATGACCATGCTTGGATGGCCCGACCCCGCCCGGCGGCGGCCCGTCCGGCCCACCCCGGGGCGCGGATCCGGTGACGCCGGCAGCGCTCCCGGGTAGGCATCTGCGTCATCCGGAGCCGACCGGCCGGGACACCCCCACCACCGTGACATGTCGTCGGAGGGCCACCTTGCGCATCCTGCTGGTCGCCAGCGCGTTCAACAGCCTCACCCAGCGTGTCCACACCGAGCTGCGCGACCGGGGCCACACCGTGGCCGTCGAGCTCGCCCTCGGTGACGAGCCCGTCCGCGCCGCCGTCGGACGGTTCGAACCCGACCTCGTCCTCGCGCCCATGCTGACCCGGGCGGTGCCGGAGGACGTCTGGCGCAGGCTCCCCGTCCTGATCGTCCACCCCGGCCCCAAGGGCGACCGCGGGCCGTCCTCGCTCGACTGGGCCATCCACGAGGGCGCCGAGGAGTGGGGCGTGACCGTCCTGCAGGCCGTCGCCGAGATGGACGCCGGGCCGATCTGGGCGTCCGTCCCCTTCACCCTGCCCGCCTGCGGCAAGAGCGAGGCGTACCGCACCGAGGTGGCCGACGCCGCCGTGGAGGCCGTGCTGCTCGCCGTCGAGCGGTACGGCAGCGGCTGGTTCGAACCCGAGCCGCTCGACTACGCCCGCTGGGACGTCCGCGGGAAGCCGCGGCCGTACCACGCACAGGAGTACCGGCGGATCGACTGGGCCGCCGACGACACCGCCACCGTGCTGCGCAAGCTGCGCTCCGGCGACTCCCAGCCCGGCGTCCTCGACGAGCTGTACGGCCGCGAGCACTTCCTGCACGGCGGCCACCCCGAGGACCTGCTGCGCGGCGCCCCCGGCGCCGTCCTCGCCACCCGTGAGGGCGCGATCTGCCGGGCCACCACCGACGGCGCCGTCTGGATCCCGCAACTGCGTCCGCGCCGCACCCCCGGTGGCCCGGCCACCTTCAAACTGCCCGCCGCGCAGGTGCTCGGCAGCCTCCTCGACGGCGTGCCCGAGGTGCCCGTCACCCCCTACGACGCCGCCCGCCGCCGCACCTGGTCCGAGCTGCGCTACCGCGAGGAGGCCGGCGTCGGGTACCTGGAGTTCGCCTTCCCCGGCGGGGCGATGAGCACCGGGCAGTGCCGCCGGCTGCTCGCCGCCTACCGGGAGGCCTGCGCCCGGCCCACCGCGGTGCTGGTGCTCGGCCCGGCCCGGGACTTCTTCTCCAACGGCATCCACCTCAACACCATCGAGGCGGCCGCCGACCCCGCCGAGGAGTCCTGGCAGAACATCAACGCCATGGACGACCTGGTCGAGGCGGTCCTGACCACCACCGACAAGCTCACCGTCGCGGCCCTGGCCGGCAACGCCGCGGCCGGCGGCCTGATGCTGGCGGCCGCCGCGGACGAGGTCTGGTGCCGGGCCTCCGCCGTGCTCAACCCGCACTACCGGCTGATGGGCCTGTACGGCTCCGAGTACTGGACGTACACGCTGCCCCGCCGGGTCGGCGAGGAGACCGCCCACCGGCTCACCACCGCCGCGCTGCCGGTCGGCGCCCGGGAGGCCGAGGCGGTCGGACTGGTCGACCGGGTGCGCCGCGGCGGCGCCGCCGAGTTCCGCCGCTGGGTCGAACGGGAGGCCGCCGCGCTCGCCGACGCGCCCGAGCTGGGCGCCCGGCTGCTGGAGAAGAAGCGCCGCCGGGCCGCCGACGAGGCCGCCAAGCCGCTCTCCGCCTACCGTGCCGAGGAACTGGCCCGGATGCGGCGCAACTTCACCGCCCCCGACGAGCCGTACCACCGGCTGCGCCGCGACTTCGTGCACAAGGTCTGCCCGGCCGCGACCCCGGAGCACCTGCGCGGCTGACCCGGCGAACGGCCGAGGGCCGGCCCGCCCCCCGTGGCGGACCGGCCCTCGGCCGTGGGTGCTGCGTGCTCAGTACTGCGGCTTCCCGTCGGCCTGCGGGCCCGACCAGGCGGGCACGACCCGGCCGCTCACCGGCGCGGACTGCGCCGGACGGGCCCGGCGGCGGCCGCTCTGCGCGGTCTGCCCGGCACCCGGGACGAACAGGTCCGGCCCGGCACCGCCGTCCTGCAGCGGCCACTGCGGCCAGTCGTCCGGCGCGCGCCGGGCAGCGGAGGGACGGGACGGCAGCGGTGCGGCCGGCCCGGTCACCACCGGGCGGTGCTTGCTCGGCGCCACCGCGAAGGCCAGCGCACTGATGAAGACGTACGTGCCGAAGCCGACCGCGAGCGGGAAGACGAACTGCAGCGCGACCGGGCCGGGCGGGGCGTGCTCGGTGTCCGAGAGCCGGACGGAGACCGCCAGCATGCCGGTGTAGTGCATGGCGCACACGGCCACGCCCATCACCGGGGAGGCGGCCAGCACCGCCGCGGTGCCCCGGATGTTGAGGGCGGCCCAGAGCGCCGCCGTGGCGGCGAGGACGGCGATGCCGATCGAGGCGCCGACCAGCACCGGGTCGTAACCGATCCGACCGGGCAGCCGCACCGCCGCCATGCCCAGGTAGTGCATGGCGGCCACGCCGAGCCCGGTGGCGACGCCGCCGACCAGCACGGCGCTGCGCCGGTGGGTGCTCTGGCCCACGGTGAAGATGCCGATGCCGACGAAGCCGATGGCGACCAGCAGGCTGACCAGGGTCAGCGGGACGTCGTAGTGGATCTCGACGCCGCTGACCGCGAAGCCGAGCATGGCGACGAAGTGCATGCTCCAGATGCCGCCGCCGAGGGAGATCGTGCCGAGCAGCAGCCAGTTGCGCCGCGAGCGGCCTTCGGTGATCAGTGCCCAGCGGGTGCTGCGCAGCGCCACCAGGGCGCCGAGACATGCGACGAGGTACGAGAACGCCGGTGTCACCCAGCCGTAGACAGCGTGGTGGATGTGACCCAAGAGGACTCCCGGGGCGGAGTAGGGGTGCACAGTGCCGGCGTGCTGTGTTCCTGACAAGCCCGAACCCTAGCGACCCGCTCCGCTCGTGGGCAACGCCGGGAGATTCAGTGAACTCGCAGGTCAGTAGCGGTACTTCACGTTTGGCCCAAGATCTTGTCACCGGAGGTCGACACGATGTCCCGCCGGTCTTCGCACCGTGGCGGGCGGTGCGGCGACACCGGCGGAAAAGGATTTTCCTTAGCGAGAGTAATGACATAGGCTAAGGACCATGCCCGAGATGTCCGAGGACGATCTCGCAGCCGTCAGCCAGCTGCGGTCGTCCACGATGCGCCTTGCCCGCCGGCTGAGACACCAGCGTGTCGAGGAGTCGCTGAGCCCCACCGAAATGGGGGTCCTCGGCACCCTGGCGCGCTGCGGCAAGGCCACCCCCGGCGAGCTCGCCCGCCGCGAGCACGTCCAGCCTCCGTCGATGACGCGGATCATCGCGATGCTGGAGGAGAAGGGGCTGGTACGGCGCGAGCCGCACCCGGACGACCGCCGACAGGTGGTCGTCAGCAGCACCGAGCAGGCCGAGGCGATCCTCACGGAGAGCCGACGCCGGCGGAACGCCTGGCTGGCCGAACTGGCCGAAGGGCTGAGCGAGGAGGAGTGGGCGCTGATCCGCGCAGCGGCACCGGCCCTCTCCAGACTCGCCCACCTCTGACGCGCACCCCGACCGGCACGACGTCTCACGGCAACCGAACGAAGGAGCACCGCATCACCGCAGGACACATCCGAGAGAACAGCCGCGCGGCGACGAACCTGCCCGTCGCCGCGCCCCGAGGGGAGACCACCTTGACACCGCCGGCCGCAGCCAGCGCCGCCGCCACCCGCACCGACGACCTCGCCGCAGACCCCGCAGCCGACCGCGCTGCCACCGCCGAGAGCCAGGCGCCCGCCCCCGTGGGCCTGCCCGGCACCGGCGACGACGACCCCGACGAACGCCCCGCGGCGGTCACCCCCGCCGCATCCGCCCCCGCCGCCACCCGAGCGGGGGACGGCCCCACCGGGGCCCGCTTCACCCGGCCCGGAGGAATGTTCTCCTCCCTCCGGATCCGCAACTACCGGTACTACTTCGCCGGCCAGGTCGTCTCCAACACCGGCACCTGGATGCAGCGCATCGCCCAGGACTGGCTGGTGCTGAGCCTCACCGGCAGCCCCTTCGCGGTCGGCGTGACCACCGCCATGCAGTTCCTGCCGATGCTGCTGCTGGGCCTGTGGGGCGGCGTGCTCGCCGACCGGCTGCCCAAGCGCCGGCTGCTGCTCGCCACCCAGGGCGCGATGGGCCTGCTCGCCGCCGGGCTGGCCGTGCTCACCGTCACCGGCGCCGTCACGGCCGGGTACGTCTACGTCTTCGCGCTGCTGCTCGGCCTGGTCACCGTCGTCGACAACCCGACCCGGCAGGCCTTCGTCAGCGAGATGGTGCCCGCCAAGGACCTCGCCAACGCGGTCAGCCTGAACGCCGCCAACTTCCAGACCGCCCGGCTGGTCGGACCGGCCGTCGCCGGCCTGCTGATCGCCGCGGTCGGCAGCGGCTGGGCCTTCGCGGTCAACGCGCTCTCCTTCGCCGCCGTCCTCGGCGGCCTGCTCGCCATGCGCGAGAGCGAGCTGCGCCCCTCCACCCCGGTCGCCCGGCAGAGCGGCCAGTTGCGCGAGGGCCTGCGCTACGTCCGCGAGCGGCCCGAGCTGCTCTGGCCGATGGTGCTGGCCGGGTTCATCGGCACCTTCGGCTTCAACTTCCCGACGCTGCTCTCCGGCTTCGCCTACGACACCTTCAAGGTCGGTGCCGGCGAGTACGGGCTGCTGAACACCGCGATGGCCGTCGGCTCGCTGGCGGGCGCCCTGCTCGCCGCCCGCCGCGGCGCCCCCAGGCTGCGCCGGCTGGTCGGCGCGGCGGTCGCCTTCGGCACGCTGGAGGTGCTGGCCGCGCTCGCCCCCGGCTACTGGACCTTCGCCGCGCTGCTCACCCTGATCGGCGTCTTCGGCCTGACCTTCAACACCTCGGTCAACTCGGCGCTCCAGCTGGGCACCGACCCCGCCGTGCGCGGCCGGGTGATGGGCCTGCTGGTGCTGGTCTTCACCGGCGGCACCCCGATCGGCGCCCCGCTCGTCGGCTGGGTCACCGCCGCCTACGGGCCCCGGCTCGGCCTGCTCGCCTGCGGCCTGGTCTCGGCCGCCGCCGCGGCCGTGATCGCCGTGGTGCTGGCCCGCGCCGCCGACCTGAAGGTCCGGGTCGACCTGCACCCGGGTGCGGGCCGCCGGGTGGTCGCGGTGGTGCCGCGCACCCTGCCCAAGAAGGACCTGGCCACCGCCTGCTGAGGCCCGGCCCGGCAGGCCCCCGTCCACCGGGGCCTGCCGGGCCGCCGTCACGGTCGTCACCGTCCTTGGAGCCCCCGGTTCTGAGCCGGCCCCGCGGAAGGGCTCCGACCGGGAAGGCCGACGGGGAAGATGGGGCCCATGAGGCTCTTTGTGGCGGTCAACCCGCCGAGCGAGGCGGTCCAGGAACTGGTCGACGCCGCGGCCGCGCTCCGCGAACGGCCCGGCGCGGACCGGCTGCGGTGGAGCGGGGTCGACGGCTGGCACCTCACCCTGGCCTTCCTGGGCGAGATCCCGGTCACCGAGGTGCCCGCCCTGGAGGCCGTCCTCGCCCGCACGGCCGGCGAGAACGGCGCCCACCGGCTCCGCCTCGCCGGCGGCGGCACCTTCGGCGACCGGGTGCTCTGGGTCGGCGTGGACGGCGAGGTCTGGGCACTGCGGCGGCTCGCCGAGGCCGTCCGGGGCGCCGTCGGCGAGGTCGGCGTGGAGACCGACCAGTACGGCTTCCACCCCCACCTCACGCTCGCCCGCGCGGGGTCCAGCCGCGGGCGTCGGCGGGCGGAGCAGCGGGTCGCCGCGGCCGAGCTGCAGCACCTCGCGGCGGGGCTGGACGGGTTCCGCGGGCTGGAGTGGGAGGCGGGGGAGATCCACCTCGTCCTCAGCGAGACCGGCTTCGGCCCCTCCCACTACCGCACCCTCACCACCTGGCCCCTCGCCCACTGGCAGGCGGAATAGCCCCAGGGGTGCGGGGAACTGCGCAATCCGGACGTGGCGTCCTTTCGGGTCCGGTGGTGCGAAATCAGGGGCGCGGGGAACTGCGCACCTCGGATGCGGAGCACCTCGCGGGTATGACCGTTCCCGGATTGCGCAGTTCCCCGCGCCCCTGGGGTTTTTCCCGTTCAGCCCAGGGTGGGGGTGGGGCGGAGTTCGATCTTGCGGGGGTGGGCGTCGCCGAGTTCGAGGAGGGTGAGCTCGTTGCGGCCGGGGCGGAGGAGGGGCTGCGGGCAGTAGAGCGTGGTCTGCGGGCCCCGGGCGTCGTAGCGGCCCAGCAGGAATCCGTTGACCCAGAGGTAGCCGCGCACGCCCCCCGGCACCGCGAGGAACGCGTCCCCGGTGTCCGTCAGGTCGAGCACCCCGCGGACGAGGCGTGCCGCGTCCCCCGTCCCGTCCGCCGGTTCCGGCCCGAAGTCCGCCGCCGGCAGCGGGTCGAGCCGCAGCGGTTCGGCCTGCCACCCGTGCAGGTACTGCCGTTCGTGCCGGACGCCGTCGACGCCCTTGGTCTCGCCCACCAGCGGCCCGTAGTTGACCCGGCCGAGCGATTCCGCCAGCAGCTCGACCGCGACGCCGCCCGGCACCGCGAGCTCCGGCCGGGCCACGCCGCGTTCCAGGTCGGCCACCCGGACGCCGTCCACCCGGAGCACGGCCCGGTCCCGCAGTCCTTCGACGGTGAGCGGCAGGTCCGGCCGTCCGGCCGGCACCCGGGCGGTGTAGCGGACGAGGCCGTGTTCCAGTCCGAGTTCCTCGAAGCGCGGCGGCACCGGCGCGTGGACGGCCGGGCCGAACGGCAGTGCGGCCGATTCGGTGAGGGCGACGGCCGGTGCCTCCAGCACCGGCGGCAGCTCGGGCAGTGCCGGTGCCCGGCCGTCGAGGAAGCGCGCCTCGTCGGGGTGGGCTGCGGCGAAGTCGGCCAGCACCTCGCGGAAGAGCGCGTACTTCGCGGTCGGCGCGCCGCGCTCGTCCAGGGGGGCGTCGTAGTCGTAGGAGGTGGTGACCGGCTGGTAGGGCGAGTGGGTCCAGGCGGTGGAGTTGAACGGCGGGTCGGCGTGGTTGGCGCCCGCGCCGGTGCCGAAGTTGGTGCCGCCGTGCGCCATGTAGAGGTTGACCGAGGCGCCGGCGGCGAGGATGCGGCGCAGGGTGTCGGCGGCGTCCTGCGCGTCGCGGGTGTGGTGGGGGCGGCCCCAGTGGTCGAACCAGCCGTTCCAGAACTCCATGCAGAACGGCGGGTCCTCGGGCCGGTGCCGGCGCAGGGCCGCGAAGCCGTCCTCCGGGGCGGAGCCGAAGTTCACGGTGGCGAGCACGCCGGGCAGCGTCCCGCCGGTGAGCATGTGGTCCTCCGGTCCGTCGGAGGTGAACAGCGGGACGGTGACGCCGCGCCGCAGCAGGCCGTCCGCGAGGTGCCGCAGGTAGCCGGTGTCGCTGCCGAAGGAGCCGTACTCGTTCTCGACCTGCACCATCAGCACGTTCCCGCCCCGGTCGACCTGCCGGGCGACCACGCCGGGCATCAGCTCGTCGAGGAAGGCGTCCACGGCCGCCAGGTACTCCGGGTCGGACGTCCGCGCCCGCCGTCCGACCCGTGCGGTCAGCCAGCCGGGCAGCCCGCCGTTGTCCCACTCGGCGCAGATGTACGGGCCCGGCCGGACGATCGCCCACAGCCCCTGCCGGGCCGCCTCGTCGAGGAAGGCGCCGAGTTCCGCCGTCCGCTCGTACCGGCCCGGCGCCGGCTCGTGAAGGTTCCAGGCGACGTACGTCTCGACGGTGTTCAGGCCCATCGCGCGGACGGCGGCCAGCCGGGCGGGCCACTGCTCGGGGCGGGTGCGGAAGTGGTGCACGGCGCCGGACAGGATGCGCAGCGGGCGCCCGTCCAGCCGGAAGCCCGCGGAGTCGTAGGTCAGCATGCCCCCAGCCTGCCGGGGCGCCCCGGCCGCGGCCATGGACAAACCCCGGGCGGGTGTTGGACTGTCGTCCCCGACCGTCGCCCGCGGTCCCCGTCCCTCGACGGCCGCCCGCGGTCCCCGTCCCCCGACGGCCGCCCGCCCGTTCCCCGACCGCCCGTCCCCGGAGGTGAGCCGTGCAGCGCTGGTGGCACTACCTGACCCCCGGTCCGGCCCAGCTGGCCACCGGGCTCGCCTGCCTGGGCGTCGGCATGCAGCGCGGCCCGCTGCCGGTGGTCGGGCCGCGCACCCTGGACCGCTGGGTGGCCGTGGTGGTCACCGCCGGCCGCGGCTGGTACGCCGTGCCGGACGGCTCCCGCCGCCCGGTGGCCGCCCCCGCGGTGGTCTGGCTGCGGCCGGGCGTGCCGCACCACTACGCGCCGGACGCCGGCGGCTGGTCGGAGTCCTTCGTCGACTTCACCGGCCCGGCCCTGGCCGGTTACGCCGAGCTCGGCCTGCTGCCGGACGAGGCGGTGGTGCCGCTGATCGCCGCGGACCGCGCCCAGCGGGTGATCGCCCGGATCGCCGGCGCGTGCCGCCGCGGCGGACCGCTGGTGGACACCGAGGCCGCCGCCGCGGTCCACGAGCTGCTGGTCGAGCTGCACCGGCAGCGGGCCGACCTGGACCCGCGCGGCGGGACCGTGCTGGAGGCGCTGCGCCGGGACGCCTTCCTGCCGCTGCCGGTGGCCGAGCACGCCCGCCGGGCCGGGCTGACGGTGGCCGGGCTGCGCCGGGCCGTCCGCGCGGTGGGCGAGACCGGCCCGAAGGAGTACCTGCTGGCGGTGCGGCTCAGCGAGGCCAAGCTGCTGCTCGCCGCCGGGGAGCTGCCGGTGGCGGCGGTGGCCCGCCGGGTGGGCTACGAGGACCCGGCGTACTTCACCCGGCTTTTCACCCGCCGGGTCGGCGTCGCCCCCTCGGTCTTCCGGGAGCGCGAGCAGCGGGGGGAGCTCCCGCCACGGGGCAGTGCCGGGGCCGGGGCGGCGACCGACTAACCTCGAAGCGTGGACCCGAAGACTCGCATGCGGATCGTGACCGGCGCACTGGTGCTGCTGCTCGTGGTGGTGGTCGTCAGCTCGCTCGTGGGCAAGTGACCGGAGCCGGGCCCGCCCGGCACCGGACGGCGAAGGGCCACCGCCCGGAGGCGGTGGCCCTTCGGTGCGTCCGCGGACGTCAGAGCCGGTCGACCACGTAGTCGATGCAGGCGGTGAGCGCCTGGACGTCCGACGGCTCCACGGCCGGGAACATCGCGATCCGCAGCTGGTTGCGGCCCAGCTTGCGGTAGGGCTCGGTGTCGACGATGCCGTTGGCGCGCAGCGCCTTGGCGATCGCCGCGGCGTCGATCGAGTCGTCGAAGTCGATGGTGCCGACGACCTGCGAGCGCTCCTCGGCCTTGGCGACGAACGGCTGCGCGAAGGAGGACTTCTCGGCCCAGGAGTACAGGATCGAGGAGGACTCCGCGGTGCGGGCCACCGCCCACTCCAGGCCGCCGTTGCCGTTCAGCCACTCCAGCTGCTCGGCGAGCAGGAAGAGCGTGCTGATCGCCGGGGTGTTGTACGTCTGGTCCTTCGACGAGTTGTCGATCGCCGTCGGCAGGTCGAAGAACGGCGGGATGTAGCGGCCGGAGCCGGCGATCTCCGCGGCGCGCTCCAGCGCGGCCGGCGAGAAGGTGGCCAGCCAGAGGCCGCCCTCGCTGGCGAAGGACTTCTGCGGGGCGAAGTAGTAGACGTCGGTCTCGGTGATGTCGACCGGCAGGCCGCCGGCGCCCGAGGTGGCGTCGACCAGGACCAGCGAGCCGGCGTCCGCGCCCTCGGGGCGGCGGATCGGCATGGCGACACCGGTGGAGGTCTCGTTGTGGGTCAGCGCGTAGACGTCCACGCCCGCCTCGGCGACCGGCAGCGGGTGGGTGCCCGGCTCGGTCTTGATCACCGACGGCTCGGACAGCCACGGGGCCGCCTTCACCGAGGAGGCGAACTTGGACGAGAACTCGCCGAAGTTCAGGTGCTGGGACTTCTCGCGCACCAGACCGAAGGCGGCGATGTCCCAGAAGGCGGTGGAGCCGCCGTTGCCGAGCACCACCTGGTAGCCCTCGGGGAGGGAGAACAGGCTGCTCACGCCCTCGCGCACGCGCTTGACCACGTTCTTGACCGGGGCCTGGCGGTGGGAGGTACCCAGCAGGGAGGTTCCGGTGGCGGCGAGGGCACTCAGGGCCTCGGGGCGCACCTTGGACGGGCCGCAGCCGAAGCGGCCGTCGGCGGGCTTGATGTCAGCGGGGATCTGGATCTGGGCCACGGCGGCAGCCTACTGCCCCGGGTGGTGCCGCGGGGGCGGTCGTCCGCCCGCTGAGATGTGATCTACGCACGGAACGGGCGGGTCCGGGCACGCCCGGACCCGCCCGAAAGAGCGAAGCGTCAGTGCGCGATCGAGTCGTAGCCCTCGATCTCGCGCGGGCTGCGCGGGCCCGGGCCGATGTAGCGCGCGGAGGGGCGCACGAGGCGACCGGTGCGCTTCTGCTCCAGGATGTGCGCCGACCAGCCGGCGGTGCGGGCGCAGGTGAACATCGAGGTGAACATGTGCGCGGGGACCTCGGCGAAGTCCAGCATGATCGCGGCCCAGAACTCCACGTTGGTGGCGAGCACGCGGTCGGGGCGGCGGTTGTGCAGCTCCTCCAGCGCGGCCTTCTCCAGCGCCTCGGCGATCTCGAAGCGCGGCGCGCCGAGCTCCTTGGCGGTGCGGCGCAGCACGCGGGCGCGCGGGTCCTCGGCGCGGTAGACGCGGTGGCCGAAGCCCATCAGGCGCTCGCCCTTGTCCAGCGCCTTCTTGACGTAGCCGGCGGCGTCGCCGGTGCGCTCGATCTCCTCGATCATGCCGAGCACGCGGGACGGGGCGCCGCCGTGCAGCGGGCCGGACATCGCGCCGACCGCACCGGAGAGCGCGGCCGCGACGTCGGCGCCGGTGGAGGCGATGACGCGGGCGGTGAAGGTGGAGGCGTTCATGCCGTGCTCGGCGGCGGACGTCCAGTAGGCGTCGACGGCCTTGACGTGACGCGGGTCGGGCTCGCCGCGCCAGCGGATCATGAACCGCTCGACGACCGTCTCGGCCTTGTCGATCTCGCGCTGCGGCACCATCGGCAGGCCCTGGCCGCGGGCGGACTGGGCGACGTACGACAGCGCCATCACGGCGGCCCGGGCGAGGTCGTCGCGGGCCTGGTCGGCGGAGATGTCGAGCAGCGGCTTGAGGCCCCAGACCGGGGCGAGCATGGCGAGGGCGGACTGCACGTCCACCCGGATGTCGCCGGAGTGCACCGGGATCGGGAACGGCTCGGCGGCGGGCAGGCCGGGGTTGAACTTGCCGTCGACCAGAAGGCCCCAGACGTGGCCGAAGGAGACGTGGCCCACCAGGTCGTCGATGTCCACGCCGCGGTAGCGCAGGGCGCCGCCCTCACGGTCGGGTTCGGCGATCTCGCTCTCGAAGGCGACGACACCTTCGAGCCCGGGTACGAAGTCGGACATCAGACGGCTCCTTCAGTGATCCGATCCGGCGCGCCGCGATGAGTGGTGCGACGGGCCGGGTGACCGTGGGTGGTTGGCACTCGGTGTCAGCCTGGCAGGCACGGCGTGCATTGCGCCATACACCACGACGGTGATGTTTGCCCCAGACGACACCCGACGGTGCGGGCGCCCGGCGTCATCGGCGGACACCCGGGAGAAAACCGGTCCATACCGGACGGTTCCCGGGGCGGCCCCCGCCCAAGCGGTGGCGTGACACCTTAACTCCCCCCGGGGTTTGCCGGGACGTAGCAGCCCGCAACGCTTGTCGTACGGGATGATGTTGCCGTGCCTACCGCGGAGCGACCCCCGACTACCCTGACCACGCCGGCCGAACCCCGGCCGGGCCCGGACCTCGCCGTCATGCGCAAGCACTACCAGCACGAGGGGCTGTCCGAGGGCGACCTGGCCGCCGACCCGGTGACCCAGTTCACCACGTGGTTCCACGAGGCGGACGAGGCGGGCGTCGCCGAGCCCAACGCCATGGTGGTCTCCACCGCGGACGCGGCCGGCCGGCCCAGCTCGCGCACCGTGCTGCTCAAGGGGTACGACCTCCGCGGCTTCGTCTTCTACACCAACTACGGCTCGCGCAAGGGCGCCGAACTCGCCGTCAACCCGTGGGCCTCGCTGCTCTTCCCGTGGATCGAGCTGGCCCGCCAGGTGATCGTCTGCGGCCGGGTCGAGAAGGTCGGCCGGGACGAGACCGCCGCCTACTTCCGCACCCGCCCGCACGGCTCCCAGCTCGGCGCCTGGGCCAGCGAGCAGTCCAGCCCGGTCGCCGGCCGCGAGGTCCTGGAGCAGCGGTACGCCGACCTCGCCGCCCGCTACCCCGAGGGCGAGGGCGTGCCGGTGCCCCCCTTCTGGGGCGGCTACCGGGTCGTCCCGGAGACGGTCGAGTTCTGGCAGGGGCGCGAGAACCGCCTCCACGACCGCCTGATCTTCGTCGTGGAGGGTGACGGCTGGCGCGTCGAGCGACTGTGCCCCTGATCGGGCATCCTGTCGACCGGGGATGCCCCAAACGATTGGGATGCCCGATTCGGAGCAGTCGAAACGCTGATGGCGCGTCAAAGTCTCTGCATAATAGGGTCGGGCCACGGGCCCTTCCCGCCAAGGTCGGGCCGCGAGCTCATGCCGTTTTCCCCATTGGCGCTTTGACCTCGCAGAATCGAGACTTCCCATGGTCGCTGCACTCGCCACCCGGCCTGTCGACGACACGTCCGCCGAGGAAGCCGTCATCCGGCCCTCCCTTGCCGCGCTCGCCGCTCTGGGAACGGACGAACTGACCGCACAGCTGCACCGCGCGCTGCCCGGCGCGGATGCCGGCCAGGTGGCCGTGGCCGCGTTCAACTCGTCCATCTGACCGGGCGTGGCAGCGTCCGGCAGCCCGCACGACGCGGCTGCCGCGCCGGTGGTGCCGTTCTCGCAGTTCGTGGTCAAGGTCCACAGTCGCTGCGACCTGGCCTGTGACCACTGCTACGTCTACGAGCACGCGGACACCAGCTGGCGGGGGAAGCCGAAGGTCGTCACGGGGGAGGTCCTCACCCGGACGGCCGACCGGATCGCCGAGCACGCCCGCACCCACACCCTCCCCGCCGTGCACGTCGTGCTGCACGGCGGGGAACCGCTCCTGGCGGGCCCCGCGGTGCTGCGCCGGGCCGCCGAGGAGCTGCACCGGGCGCTGCCCGAGGGCTGCGCCCTGGACCTGCGGATCCACACCAACGCGGTGCTGCTGAGCACCGCCTTCCTCGACCTCTTCGCCGAGTACGGCATCAAGGTCGGCGTCTCCCTGGACGGGGACCGGGCCGCCAACGACCGGCACCGCCGCTTCGCCGACGGCCGCTCCAGCCACGCCAAGGTCCTCAAGGCCCTGGACCTGCTGCGCCGCCCCGAGTACCGGCACCTCTACGCCGGGCTGCTCTGCACGATCGACGTCGAGAACGACCCGATCGCCGTCTACGAGGCGCTCACCGCCCTGGCGCCGCCGCGGATCGACTTCCTGCTCCCGCACGCCACCTGGGACACCCCGCCCCCGCGCCCCGAACGCCTCGGCCCGCACCCCTACGCCGACTGGCTGCTCGCCGTCCACGAGCGGTGGAGCGCCGACGGCCGCCCGGTGCCGGTGCGGACCTTCGACTCGATCCACCGCACCCTGCGCGGCCGCTCCAGCCTCACCGAGTCCCTCGGCCTCGACCCCGCCGACCTCGTGGTGATCGACACCGACGGCAGCTTCGAGCAGGCCGACAGCCTCAAGACCGCCTACGACGGCGCCCCGGCCACCGGCTTCACCGTGTTCGAGCACACCCTCGACCAGGTCGCCGACCACCCCGGCATGCGCGAACGCCAGTCCGGCCTCGCCGGTCTGGCCGAGCAGTGCCGCGGCTGTCCCGTCGTCCGCTCCTGCGGCGGCGGCCTCTATGCACACCGCTGGCGCACCGGCGGCAGCGGTTTCGCCAACCCCTCGGTCTTCTGCGGAGACCTGATGCACCTCATCACCACCGTCCGTGACCGCATCGGCCCGGCGGCCACCGTGCCCGCCCAGGCCGCCCCGGTCGAACCCGACCTGACGGCGGAGCAGTTCGACCAGCTGGCCGCCGGCCACGGCGACCGCGCCACCGTCGAAGCCCTCGCCGCCGCCCAGCTCGGCCTCACCCGGCGCATGACGGCCGCCCTCGCGGACGGCCGCCCGGACGCCTGGCAGCTGCTCACCGAGCTGGACGGCCGCGCCCCGCACGCCCTGGACGCCGTCCTCGCCCACCCCTACGTCCGGGCCTGGGCCGCCCGCTGCCTGCGCGGCGAGCCCGGCGCCGACCTCGGCGGGCTCGCCGAGCTGGCCGCCGCCGCCGCGATCCGCGCCGGAGTGGAGGCGGACCTGCCCGTCCCCGTCCGGGCGGGTGCCGTCCACCTGCCCACGCTCGGCCGGCTGGTCGTCGGCGGGGCCGGCGAGGCCCGGCTGACCACCACCGCCGGGGGCTTCTCGGTGCGCGGCCTGCAGGTCGGCCGGGACACTCCGCCCGGCGCCGCCTGGCAGCCCGTCCGCCGGGTCGCGCTGCCCGGCTGGACGGTCGCCCTGGAGGACACCGACCCGCAGCGCGACAGCCACCAGTGGCCCGCCGCGGACCGGCTCCCCGAGGACGAGCTGCTCGGCTGGACGGGCGCGCTGCGCGAGGCCTGGGAGCTGATCGGTCGCGACCTGCCCGGGTACGCACCGGGGCTCGCCGCGGGCCTGTCGACCGTCACCCCGCTGCGGCCCGGCCCGCCCGGCCGCGACGTGAGCGCCGCCGCCCGGCAGGCCTTCGGCGCCGTCGGCATCGCCCGGCCCGCGACGGCGCCGATCCTCGCGCTGCTGCTGGTGCACGAGTTCCAGCACGTCAAGCTGGGTGCGGTGCTCGACCGGCACGAGCTGTACGACCCCGCGGACGACCGGCTGTACCACGCCCCGTGGCGGCCCGACCCGCGTCCGCTGGAGGGCCTGCTCCAGGGCACCTACGCACACCTCGCCGTGACCGAGTTCTGGGCCGGCCGGGTCCGCGCCTACGACGGCCTGCCCGGTGCGGCCGCCGAGCACGCCCGGCTCCAGCTGGCCCGCTGGCGGGCGCACACCGCCGCCGCGGTCGAGGACCTCGCCGGCTCCGGCTCGCTCACCCCGCTCGGCGAGCGCCTGGTGGCCGGCATGCGGGAGGCCGTCACCCCGTGGCTCTCCGTGCCGGTCGGGGCCGTCGCCGAGGCCGCCGTCCGGGACGAGACGGCCGCACCACCCACCGCAGTCCGCTGACGTCAGCCGTATCCCAGGAGGAACCCCCGTCGTGTCCACCACCGTCGCCGAACCGGGCACGCCGGCACCGCCGACCCTTCCCGTGGCCGGCGGGCCACCGGTGGTCGAACGGGTCGAACGGCCGGCCGGCGGGTCGCAGCGCGACCCGTGGACGGCCGCCGACCTGACCGGCCAGCTCCGCGCGATGGGCCTGGGCCTGGGGGACACCGTCCTGGTGCAGTCCTCGCTGCGGCGGCTCGGCGAGCTCGCCGACGGTGCCGCCACCCTGCTGGACGCCCTGCTGGAGACCGTCGGCCCGGACACCGGCACGGTGGTCGTCTACACCGCCTCCCCGGAGAACAGCGACACCTCCCGGCTGGCCCGCGAGCTGACCGTCGGCATGACGCTGGAGGAGGAGTCGGCGCACAAGCGGGCGATGCCGCCGTACGACCCGGCGACCACCCGGACCTCGCCGGTGCTCGGCTGGTTCCCCGAGCACGTCCGCTCGCACGCCAAGGCCGTCCGCAGCGACCACCCGCAGACCTCGTTCACCGCCGTCGGCGCCCGGGCGGTCGAACTCATGGCCGACCACCGGCTGGAGAGCCACCTCGGGCACCACTCGCCCACCCGCAAGCTGTACGACGACCCGGCGGCCCGCGCACTGCTGATCGGCCTGCCGGTGTGGTGCTGCACCGCCTTCCACCTCGCCGAGTACCAGCTGCCGCACCCGCCCTCGCAGGTCTACGGCTGCGTGGTGCCCGACGGGGACGGCGGACACCACTGGGAGCACTTCAACGCCGTCAGGCTGGTCGACGAGCACTTCATGCCGATGGGGCCGGTGCTGGAGAAGACCGTCGCCGGGCTCGTCCGCGGTACCCTCGGCGACGCGCAGTGCTGGCTGGTGCCCGTGCGCGCCGGTGTCGATGCGGCGCGCAACTACATCGAAACGTGCGCCCGTTGACACGTTCGCGCGCTGTTCCGCCGGGGAAGGTCACCTTCCTAGACTGATCCCGTTCGGGGGTCGAGGTACGAACGGTCTCGGGGGAGGCGCGTGTGAACAGCCCGGGGGGATGGGGGAAGGACGCCTCGCGGCCGTACTTCTTCCTCAGCTACGCGCACACCCCGCGTGCCACCGGCAAGGCCGGCGACCCCAACCACTGGGTGGCCAAGCTCTACGACGACCTCTGCGAGGCCATCACCGAGCTGACCGACGTCCCCGAGGGGGTGCCGGTCGGCTTCATGGACCAGTCCATGCACCAGGGGCAGTTCTGGGCCGAACGCCTCTCCCGCGAGCTCGGCGCCTGCCGGGTCTTCGTGCCGCTCTACTCGCCCCGCTACTTCAAGAGCCACGCCTGCGGCCAGGAGTGGCACATCTTCAGCCAGCGTCCGGTCTACCAGCGCTGGCAGGACGGCGAGGTGACCAGCGGCATCGTCCCGGTGCTCTGGGTCGCCATGGACCACTACACGCTGCCCCGCTGCGCCAGTGAACTCCAGTTCAACCACGGCAGCTTCGGCCCCGACTACGCCGCCGAGGGCCTGTACGCGCTGATGAAGCTCACCGCGTACCGGGCCCAGTACGAACTCGCCGTCCACCGGCTCGCGCAACGCATCGTCGAGGTCGCCGAGCGCACCATCATCCCGGTCACCCGTCCCGCCGCGTTCGAGGACCAGCCGAGCGCCTTCGCCGGCACCGAACCGCCCGCCAACACCCTGCGGATCTCGGTGTACTCCTACCGTCGCGGCGAACAACCGCCGGGCCGCAGCCCCGAGTTCTACGGCGCCCGGCGCACCGACTGGCAGCCCTACCGGCCGGAGTCCCGCCGCCCGCTCGCCGACGACGCCGTGGACGTCGCCCGCAGCATGGGCTTCCAAGCCTCCGTCCACGAGTTCGAGACCGAGGCCACCGCACTGCTCGGCGGCGCCGAGCCGACCTCGCCCGGCATCGTCCTGATCGACCGCTGGGCCCTCTACGACGGCCGCCGGCGCGAGACCGTCCGCCGCCTCGACCAGCGCAATCCGGCCTGGATCACCACCCTCGAACCGTGGAACACCGAGGACGAGGAGAGCACCGCGCAGGACGAGGAGCTCACCCGCCTCAGCGACGACGTGCTGCGCGCCGCCCGCGCCCGGCGGCCCACCCTCCGCGGCGGCGGCTCCGGCGCGCCCGGCAGCCTGGAGGCCTTCCGCGGCGAGATGGAGTGGGCGGTGATCCGCGCCAACCAGGGCTTCGAACGCCGGGACGGGCCCACGACCCCGCACCTGCCGGCCCCGCGCAGACCCAGCCTGCGGGGCGACTTCGACACCGGGCAACGGCCCCGCACCGTGCCGCTCGACTTACCAGGGGACGACGAGGACGGCGGAGGCACCGGAAGGGCCGCGCCGGAGGGAGGACAGCCGTGAGCAACAGCCGGACCTGGCCCGCCGCGGCGGTCCGCCGCACCGGGCCCGAACCGTCCGCCGAGACCCGCTCCGACGAGGACCGCCAGGGCCGGATCGTCACCTTCTACTCGTACAAGGGCGGCACCGGCCGCACCATGGCGCTGGCGAACACCGCCTGGATCCTCGCGGCCAACGGGTTCCGGGTGCTGACCGTCGACTGGGACCTGGAGGCGCCCGGCCTCGGCCGGTTCTTCCACCCGTTCCTCAACCAGGCCGCCGTCGACGGCACCACCGGCATGATGGACCTCTTCGCCGACTACTACGACGAGGCCCGCCGACCCGTCGAGCGCGCCGTCGACTGGCACGAGGACTTCGCCCGGATCCACCCGCACGCCATCTCGCTCTCCTGGCGCTTCCCCGGCACCGGCGGCCTCGACTACGTGCCGGCCGGCCAGGTCAACCGGGACTACTCCGCCAACCGGATCGACTGGGACGACTTCTACGAGCGCTACGACGGCCAGCGGTTCCTGCAGTCGCTGCGCCAGGACATGAAGCACCACTACGACTACGTCCTGATCGACAGCCGCACCGGCCTCACCGACACCGCCGACATCTGCACCGTCGAGATGCCCGACGACCTGGTCGTCTGCTTCACCCTCAGCGACCAGAGCATCGACGGCGCCGCCCGGATCGCCCACACCGTCGACGGCCGGTACGCCGACCGCGGGATCCGCATCCTGCCGGTGCCGATGCGCATCGACGAGAACGAGAAGGAGAAGGCCGACGCCGGCCGCGCGCACGCCCGGATCCGCTTCTCCGGCCTGCCCGCCGGCCTCGCCGAGCCCGAACTCGCCCAGTACTGGGCCTCCGTGGAGATCCCGTACCGGCCGTTCTACTCCTACGAGGAGATCCTCGCCCCGTTCGGCGACGCACCCGGCCAGCCCGCCTCGCTGCTCTCCGCCTGCGAGCGGCTCACCGCCGTGCTCACCCGCGACCGGGTCACCGCGCTGCCGCCCATGGACGAGCTCGAACGGCTCCGCAACCTCGACTCGTTCATCCGGCGCAGGCCCACCGCCCCCGCCGACCTCTACCTCAGCTTCGTGCCCGAGGACCGCGTCTGGGCCGACTGGATCGCCTCCGTGCTCTCCGATGCCGGCTTCCGGGTGGTCTCCCGCGACCTCGGCGTCGGCGCCGACCCGCGCTCCTCCACCGAGCAGGGCATCGACGCCGCCTACCGCACCGTCGCCGTGCTCTCCTCCGCGTACCTCGTCTCGCCGCAGGCCCAGGCACTGTGGGAGCGCGCCGTCGGCGGCGACCCGGCCGGCACCCGCCGCCAGGTCATCCCCGTCCGGGTCGGCGACGTCCGGCTCACCGCGCCGTTCAACAACCGCAACCCCGTCGACCTGGTCGGCCGCGACGAGACCCAGGCCGCCGTCACCCTGCTGCGTGCCCTCGGGCACACCGACCCCGCACCGGTCGAGCGCAGCCCCGGCAGCCCGCGCTTCCCCGGTACCCGGCCCACCTACTGGTCGGTGCCGCAGCGCAACCCGTCCTTCACCGGCCGCGCCAAGGTCCTCGACGACCTGCGCGAGCAGCTCGTCGGCGGCCCCACCGCCGTGCTGCCCACCCCGCAGACCCTGTACGGCCTCGGCGGCGTCGGCAAGACCCAGGTCGCCCTGGAGTACGCCCACCGCTTCATGTCCCACTACGACCTGGTCTGGTGGATCGACGCCGAGCAGGCCGAGTCCGTCGTCCTCTCGCTCGCCGAACTCGCCGACAGACTGGGCCTGCGCGTCGGCGAGAGCGTCAACGAGGCCGCCGAGTCCGCCCGCGAGGCGCTGCGCCGCGGCGCCCCCACCTCGCGCTGGCTGCTGATCTTCGACAACGCCGACGAGCCCTCCGAGGTCCGCCGGTACTTCCCCGGCGGCTCCGGCCACATCCTCATCACCTCGCGCAACCAGGGCTGGTCCGGCCAGGCCGGAGTGCTCGGCGTCGACGTCTTCACCCGCGGCGAGAGCATCGACCACCTGCGCCGCCGGGTCCGCGGGCTCACCCGCCAGGACGCCGACCGGGTCGCCGAGGCCGTCGGCGACCTGCCGCTCGCCGTCGAGGTCGCCGCCGCCTGGCTGGAGACCACCCGCACCCCGGTCGACACCTACGTCGCCCAGCTGCAGGCCGAGGCCACCAAGGCGCTCGCCGCCGGCGAGACCCCGGTCGACTACCCGACCCCGGTCGGCGCCACCTGGAACGTCTCCATCACCCGGCTGCGCGAGCAGTCCCCGGCCGCCGTCCGGCTGCTGCAGCTGTGCGCCTTCTTCGCCCCCGAGCCGATCTCGCTCACGCTCTTCTACAACGAGCAGATGACCCGGGCGCTCGCCCCCTACGACGACGAGCTGACCGACAGCTTCATGCTCGGCAAGGTGATCCAGGCGGTCAGCCGCTACGCCCTCGCCAAGACCGACGCGGCCAGCAACAGCTTCCAGGTGCACCGGCTCGTCCAGGCCGTCGTCCGCAGCGGCATGACGGAGGTCGAACGCCAGGACGCCATGCACGACGTGCACCGCATCCTGGTCAGCGCCCGGCCCTCGCTCGGCGACACCGACGACCCCGGCAACTGGCCCGCCTTCGAGAAGATCTGGCCCCACCTCACCCCCTCCCGCGCCCAGGACTGCGACGAGCGAGAGACCCGCGAACTGCTCATCGACCGCGTCCGCTACCTCTGGAAGCGCGTCGACCTCGACCGCGCGATGACCCTCGCCCGCACCCTCGACGCCACCTGGACGGCCCGCTACGCCGCCGAGGCCAACAACGCCGAACGCCGCTTCCTGCGCCGCCAGATGCTCAGCCTCAACTTCCAGCTCGCCAACGTGCTGCGCTCGCAGGGCGCGTACAGCGAGGCGCTGGAACTCGACCGCGCCACCCTCGCCGGCCAGAAGGAACTCCTCGGCGACCACAACGCCTTCACCCTGATGACGGCCGGCTCGCTCGGCGCCGACCTGCGCAACCTCGGCCGGTTCCAGGAGGCGCTGATCCTGGACATCGACACCTACAACCAGTTCCGCGACCTGTTCGGCGACGACAACCCGCGGACCCTGTCGGTGGCCAACAACCTCGCCATCGACCACCGGCTGGTCGGCAACTCCCAGCTCGCCCGCGACCTCGACCAGGAGACCTTCGACCGGCGCGCCGCGGTGCTCGGCCCGCGCCACCCCTACACCCTCTCCAGCAAGTCCAACCTCGCCCGCGACCTGCGCGAGATGGGCGACTACAAGGGCTCGGTCGAACTGCTCCGCGAGGTCACCGAGGTCCTCGACGAGATCCTCCAGCCCGACGCCCCGGAGAACCTCCGCAACGCCAAGTCCCTCGCCGTCTCGCTGCGCCGGGCCGGCGAGGTCCGCGAGGCGCGCCGCCTCACCGAGCAGACCTACGAGCGGTACGTCGACCGGTACGGCCCGGACAACGCGGACGCCCTCGCCTGCCGGCTCAACCTCGCCGCCGACCACAGCGCCGCCGGCGACAAGGAGACCGCCCGCGACATCGCCGCCGCCGCCTACGACGGCTACCGGCGGCTGCACGGCGACCAGCACCCCTTCACCGCCGTCTGCCAGAACAACCTCGCCATCTACCTGCGCGGCAGCGGCGACATCGCCGGAGCCATCCGGCACAACGAGGAGGCCGTCGCCGGCCTCGCCCACTCCCTCGCCCCCGACCACCCCTACACCCTCAACGCCACCATCAACCTCGCCAACGCCTACGCCGACGACCACCAGCTCGGCCGGGCCGAGGAACTCGGCCGCTCCGCCTACGCGGGCCTGCACAACCGCTACGGCCCCGGCCACCCCGACGCCGTGGTCTGCTGGCTCAACCTCGCCATCACCCTGCGCACCTCCGGCCGCCAGGAGGAGGCCGAGGCCCTGCGCCGGCAGTCGATCAGCGCCCTGATCGAACTCTTCGGCGACGACCACCCGACGATCGTCTCCGCCCGCGGCTGGCAGCGGATCAACCGCGACCTCGAACCCCAGCCCCTCTGACGGCCCCGGGCCGGCCGCACCGGCGGCCGGCCCGGCCGGGGTGTAGCGTGCGGCGGGTGAACGAGCACGCACCCCGGCCCGCCGTCCTGGTCACCCGCCGGCTCGCGCCCGGGGTGGCGGACCGCCTCGCCGCCGCCTGCGACCTGCGGTACCACGACAGCGAACAGCCCCTGCCCCGCGCCGAACTGCTCGCCGCCGCGGCCGGCTGCACCGCCCTGCTCACCACCCTCGACGACACCGTCGACACCGAACTCCTCGACGTGGCCGGCCCCGGCCTGCGGCTGGTGGCGAACCACGCGGTCGGCACCCACAACATCGACCACGCCGCCTGCGCCGCCCGCGGCGTCGCCGTCTCCCACACCCCCGGCGTGCTCACCGAGTCCACCGCCGACATGGCCTGGGCCCTGCTGCTCGCCGCCACCCGCCGGCTCGGCGAGGGCGAGCGGCTGCTGCGCTCCGGCCGACCCTGGGCCTGGGCACCGACCTTCCTGCTCGGCGTGGAGCTCTCCGGCACCCCGCTCGGCATCCTCGGCATGGGCCGGATCGGGCAGGCCGTCGCCCGGCGGGCCGCCGGCTTCGGCATGCCGGTCGGCTACCACAACCGCAACCGGCTCCCCGCCGACCTCGAACGGGGCGCCCGCCACCTGCCGCTCGACGACCTGCTGGCGAGCTCCCCCGTCCTGGTGGTCACCGCCCCGCTGACCGCCGCCACCCGCCACCTGCTCGACGCCGAGCGGATCGCGCGGATGCCCGCCGGAGCCGTCCTGGTCAGCATGACCGCCGGGGTGGTCGACGAGGAGGCGGTGGCCGCGGCCCTCGCCTCCGGGCACCTGTTCGCCGCCGCCGTCGACAACTTCGAGCACGAGCCCGCCGTCCCGGCCGCGCTGCTCGCCCAGGAACGCGCCGTGCTCGCCCCGCACCTCGGCAGCGCCACCGTCCGCACCCGGCAGGCCATGGGCGACCTGGCCGTCGACAACGTGCTCGCCGTCCTCGCCGGGGCCGAGCCGCCGACCCGGGTCAGCCCGCCGCCGCCCACTGCAGCGCCTCGGTCATGACCTTGAGCGCACCGAAGTGCGCCGCCCCCGGCTCCAGGTAGAGGTCGGCCCCCGGGATCTGGTCCGCCAGCCAGCGGGAGTGGTCGACCGGGGAGAACTGGTCGTCCGCACCGTGCCAGAGCCGGGTCGGCACCCGGATCGACGAGACCTCGAAGCCCCACGGCCCGGTGAACGCCAGCACGTCGTCGATCCAGCCGTCCGCGCCGTGCCGGAACGCCTCCTGGTACGTGGCCAGCAGCATCCGCCGGATGCCCGCGTCGGAGACCAGCGCCCGGTCGGTCGGCGGCAGCTCCGGCACCAGGTCGTTGATCAGCGCGTGCGGGTCGTCCCGGATCAGCCCGGAGCGGAAGCGGAAGGTGTCGGCGAAGTGCTCCTCACCGCGCTCCACGTCCGTGTACTCCCGCACGTTGGACGCCGTCATCCCGCCGTACCAGTCCAGCCCCTCGGCGTGCCGCGGCGCCAGGCTCACCAGCGCGGCCACCCGGGCCACCCGCTCCGGCAGCAGCGCCGCGCAGGCCAGCGCGTGCGGCCCACCGCCGGACCGGCCGAGCACCGCGAAGCCGTCCAGCCCGAAGGCGTCCGCGATCGCCACCACGTCCTCGGCCGCCGCGGCCACCCGGCGGCCCTGCCGCCGGGTCGACTCGCCGTAGCCCGGCCGGTCGAAGGAGATCAGCCGCATCCCGAGCCGTGCCAGCACACTGCTGCGCGGCACGGGCCCCACCCTGCTGCCCGGCGTGCCGTGCAGCAGGAACACCGGTTTCCCGTACGGATCACCGGTGGTCTCGACCGCCAGCCTCCGCCCCCCCTCGGCCTCGACCAGTCGTCGCACCACGCAGTTCCTCCAGGTCAGTTGGGCACGTCCAGGCTGCGCACCTCGCGGCGGGCCTGCCAGGTGGTGTGTTCCCGCGAGATGGCGTCCTCGGCGTCCCGGGCCAGCCGGGCCCAGGTCTCCTCGGCGTCCTCGGAGTCCGGCCGGAGCTGGTCCAGCTGGCGCTCCACCAGGACGAGTTCGGACGCGGCCAGTGAATAGGCGGCCGCCTGCGGCCGGTACTGCCGCAGCTGGGCCCAGGCGGCCACCGAGGCGGCCACCGCGGAGACCGTGCCCAGCGCGTCGTAGCTGAACCAGCCGAGCGCCCGCAGCACCGCCAGCACCAGGCCGAGCATCGGCAGGGCGATCCCCAGCCGCCCGGCCCACCGGCCCGCGTTGGCGCACTGCCGGGCCTTGTTCTGGTACCAGGTGCGCTGGGCGTGCACCCGCTCGCGCAGGTAGACGTCCCGGCGCACGGTGAGCGGCTGCCCGCGCAGCTGCTCCATCTTCTCGGTGATCTGCGGGTGCCGGGCCGGCGCCCGCCAGCCCTGCAGCTCCGTCCGGACCCGGGCCATCTGCGGGATCACCCGGTCGGTCTCGAACTCGCCGAGGATGCCGTCCAGCTGGATCGCGTAGAGCCGCTCGGCGTCCGGCAGTTTCTTGGGCGGCGGCCGGTAGGAGTCGGCGCGCACCGCGTACTTCCAGGACAGCGTCTTCACCGACTCGGCGACCGCCCGGCCCTCGTACCAGAGGCCCTGCGGGTTCTGCACGCTGACCAGCGCGGCCATCAGCACGGTGCACAGGTACGCGGCGGCGGCGACCCAGGCCCATCCGGTGCCGTCGGCCGATCCGGTCGCGGCGGCACCGACCAGCAGCACCAGCTCCCACCGGGCGAGCAGCACGGCCCGCCGCTGGCCCTGCAGCGAGGAGGAGTCGGCGGCCCAGAACAGCTCGGGCAGCAGGTCCTCCTCGCGCACCCAGCCGATCGAACGTGCCGGTCCCGTCGTCATGTCGGCCCCCCACCGTCGCCCGAACCCCAGCAGCCCGCGCAGCCCCCAGCAGCAGCTGTTCTGCCCCGCCTGCCCACGCGGTACGCCTGGGGAACGGCCAGTATGGGTGCGGACCGTCCCGGACGGACAGGCACAGTTCGGACAGAAGCCGTGCCCGGACCGGCCCCGGACCTGCCTCCGGACCGGGCCGACGGGCCGTCAGAAGGCGTAGTAGATGCGCTCCCGGTTGTCCGCCATGACCTTGGCGTTCCACTCCGTCCCGCCGTCCACGTTGCCGGACCGGAACAGTGGCGGGGTGATCCCCCGCGCGGTCAGCCGGCCGACCGCCGAGACCACGACGGCCTGCATCAGCGCGCTGGTCACGATCGTGGAGACCGGGCCGAAGCTCGTCTCCGCCCCCGCGCAGGACAGCTCCCCGTCGCCGACCGCGATCTTGTTGTCCAGCACCACGTCGCAGTTGTCCTTGAGGTACGTCCCGGACGGGTGGTGGGAGGAGACCGCCCCCGGGTAGGCGAGCGAGGTCACCCCGACCACGCCCATCCCGCGCTCGCGGGCGTGCCGGGCCAGCTCGACCGGCATCACCTGGCGGCCGGAGAGCGAGATCACGAACAGCAGGTCGCCGGCGGTCGCCGGGGTGAGGTCCAGGGTGGCGGTGGCCAGCCCGGAGACCCGCTCCAGCGCACTGCCCAGCGGCGCCGGCATCACGTTCACCCCGGTCATCCCCGGCACGTTCAGCAGGTTGATCACCACCAGGCCGCCGGCCCGGTACACCACGTCCTGGGCGGCCAGCGAGGAGTGCCCGGCACCGAACGCGAAGATCCGGCGATCCTCCGCGACCGCGTCGGCGAGCAGCTCGGCCGCGGCCCCGATCGAGGCCGCCTCCTCGCGGCGGACCCGCTCCAGATGGGCCACGGCGGCGTCGAAGTACTGCCCGACCAGGTCGGTCATCGAAATCTCCGAATCTGTGCGGGGCCCGGTGGTCCAGACCGCTCATGGAGGAAGATACGGCGAGCACGGTGCTGCCTGCGGCGGTCCGCTGTCAACAGCGATGAAAAGAGCCGGGCATGTACCACGACCGGCCCCTGTTGACACTGCGGTACGCCAGAATTGGCGGTGAGGACACCGAAGAACGGAGACCAGCGGCGATGTCTGGCCTGATCGACACCACGGAGATGTACCTCCGCACCATCCTCGAACTGGAGGAGGAAGGCATCACCCCGATGCGCGCCCGCATCGCGGAGCGCCTGGAGCAGAGCGGCCCCACGGTCAGCCAGACCGTCGGGCGGATGGAGCGTGACGGCCTCCTGCGGGTCGCGGGCGACCGCCACCTGGAACTCACCGAGGAGGGCCGCCGGCTCGCCGTCCGCGTCATGCGCAAGCACCGGATCGCCGAGTGCCTGCTGGTCGACGTGATCGGCCTGGAGTGGGAGCAGGTCCACGAGGAGGCCTGTCGCTGGGAGCACGTGATGAGCGAGACGGTCGAGCGCAAGGTGCTCGCCATGCTCGGCCACCCGACCCAGTCCCCGTACGGCAACCCGATCCCCGGCCTGGACGAGCTCGGCGACACCAAGGCCGAGGGCGAGGGCTTCGACGCGGCCCTGCTCACCCTCGACTCGGTGGCCGGCAGCGGCAGCGCCAGCGTGGTCGTCCGCCGGATCGGCGAGCCGATCCAGACCGACGAGGAGTTGATGCGCACCCTGCGCCGCGCCGGTGTCCGTCCGGGCGCCACCGTCCAGGTCGCCCCGGCCGCCGGCGGCGTCCTGGTCGGCGCCGGCGAGGGCGCGGCCGAACTCGGCAAGGACATCGCCGCCCACGTCTTCGTCGCCCAGGCCTAGGCCCCGGGCCCGTTCCCGGGCTCCGGTCCGCGACCCGGCCGCGCCACGTGCGCCGGGCCGCTCTTCGGCGTGCCCGCGGTTCCTCACCGCATCAGGGGCCCGGTGCTCCCCGGCACCGGGCCCCTGGCGCGCCCCACCCGTCCCCCTCGGTTCCCTCCCTGCTCCCTCCCTGTTCCCCCGAACGACCACGGCACCGGCCACCCCGAGCCGGGACGGTGCCGCAGCCCCCGATCCCCCCGTCCCCGCGTCCGGCTTCCCCGACCGAACGCCCCTCCCGGCCCCCCGGGTCCGTGCCCCCTCTCATGTTGCCGCCGTGCGTCCTCCCGCCGGAATTTCTCCCCTCGGCAGGTCCCGCCAATCCTTGAGAGTTGTCACCCGAACGAGCAGGCTTGCCGCGCTGACCAGCGGGTACACCCCTGCCTCAGGGCATAGACGCGTCAGGCGGGCCCCGCCCCCTGTGAGGGGCGGGGCCCGCCGGATGCGCGCGAGGGTGTCGCGCGGTTCCCGCCCTCACCCGATAGGAGCAGGGCGGCGATCGGCGGACGGGTGAATTCCCGTCAGACCCGGTTCAGCGGACGGCCGCCACGGCCGGCCCCGGCTGCGGCCGGAGCGGCTGCAGGGCCTCCCGTCCGCAGGCGTAGGCGAGCGGATTGATCAGTTCGGCGGCGTCCGGGAGCCAGCGGTTCATCGCGGACGGCGGGCGCGCCCACTGGGCGAAGCCGTAGGGGCCGATCCGGGACGGCGGCGCCACCACGTGGTCGCCCTCGCCGCGGGCCACCAGGTCGAGCCGGCCGGGTGCCCAGCCCAGCTTGCGGAGCATCTCCGGGACCTTGGCCGCCACCCCGGGCAGCACCAGGAAGTGCAGCCGGCGGCCGGCCCGCCCGGCCGCCGCCGGGACGGCCACCACCGGGCCGAGCTGGAGCCCCATCCGCTCCATCCGGGCCAGCGCCAGGCAGCCCGCCACCTCCGGCACGTCCAGCACGTCGAAGGAGCTCCCGGTGGGCAGCAGAACGGAGGCCTCGGGGCGCTCCGTCCACCAGCGGCGCACCACGCCCGGGCCCGCGCTGGCCCGGCGGCGCCAGTCCTCCTCCGCCGGGTGGGCGCCGGGCATCGCGCACCGGAGGTCGCCGCACGAGCAGTGCGCCGGTCCGTCGCCGTCGACCAGCCACGTGCCGGGGACGACCTCCCAGTGGCGGTCCTCCGCGTAACTGACGGCTTCGATGAGGAGCGGGGGCGGACCCTGCTCGCGGGCTCCTGGGCTGTTGTCCACGTGGTGCTCAACTACCGTGCGTGAAGGCGGTTACGGCTGGACGGCGGGTGGTCAGCAGGACGCCGCCGATGTCACCCTCGACGGTGAGCCGGCCGTCGTGTCGACCGCCGTTCCGGGGGCGGTAACGGGCGCAATGGGGGCGCACAGGGGCATTCATCAGGGCGCGTGGGGAGTGGATGCGTCACCCTGGGTATTCCGCTGGTGTCGCCGGGTTGCCGGCCGGGGGCAGGTCCCGCTCCCGCCGCCGGCGCACGCACCAGCAGCAGAATCGTCGCCCCGCGGTCAGGGCCGGGGGCGTTGGGGAGGCGAAGTCCATGGCCGCGAGACCACTCGTCGCACGAGAGCCCAACGAGCGCTTGCAGCAGCTGATCCAGGAGGCGGGCTGCTCGAACGCGGGCCTGGCCCGCCGGGTCAACCTCTGCGGCGCGGAGCACGGCCTGGACCTGCGCTACGACAAGACCTCGGTGGCCCGCTGGCTCCGCGGCCAGCAGCCGCGCGGCCAGGCGCCCGCCGTCATCGCCGAGGCGCTCGGCCGCAAGCTCGGCCGCGGCGTCACCGTGGACGAGATCGGCATGGCCGACGGCAAGGGCCTCAGCTCCGCCGTGGGCCTGCAGTTCGCGCCCAACCTGAACGCCGCGCTGGAGCAGGTCTGCGAGCTCTGGCGCAGCGACGTCGGCCGGCGGGACTTCCTGGCTGGGGCCGCGGTGGCGGCGTCCGCCCTGGTGGAGCCCAGCCGGGACTGGCTGATCACCCCGCCGGACCCGGTGGTCGCCCGGGCCGGCGCCACCCGGGTCGGCCCGACCGACGTCGCCGCCGTCCGGGCCACCACCCAGATGCTGGTCGAGCTGGACCACCGCTTCGGCAGCGGCCACGTCCGCCCGGTCGTGGTGCACTACCTCAACAGCGTGGTGTCCAACCTGCTCTCCGGCGGCTACCGGGACGAGACGGGACGTCAGCTCTTCGCCGCCGTCGCGCGGCTGACCGAGCTGGCCGGCTACATGGCGGTCGACACCGGCCAGCCGGGGCTGGCCCAGCGCTACTACATCCAGGCGCTGCGGCTGGCCCAGGCGGCCGACGACCGCGGTTACGGCGGCTACGTGCTCGCCGCCTCCATGAGCCACCTGGCAGCCACCCTCGGCAACCCGCGGGAGATCGCCCAGCTCGCCCGGGCCGCCCAGGAGGGCGCCCGCGCGGTCGCCACCCCGACCGCGATGGCGATGTTCTACGCCGCCGAGGCGCGCGGCCACGCGCTGCTCGGCGACGCCCGGGCCTGCGAGGCGGTGGCGGCCAAGGCCCAGGAGGCGATGACGCACCGCAACCCGGCGGACGACCCGGACTGGATCGTGCACTTCGACGAGGCGTACCTCGCCGACGAGCTCGCGCACTGCCACCGGGACCTCGAACAGGGCGCGAAGGCGGAGGCGTACGCCCGCACCGCGCTGGAACTGCATCCGGTGAGCCGGGTGCGCCGGCGCGCGGTGGACCTCGTCCTGCTGGCGACGGCGCAGTTGCAGCAGCGCGAGGTCGAGCGGGCCTGCGAGACGGGCACGCAGGCCGTGCGGTTGCTGAGCGGTCTGCGTTCGAACCGTGGGGTGGAGTACCTGCACGACTTCCGCAGCAGGCTGGAGCCGTACCGGGAGCACCGGGTCGTCCGGGAGTTCCAGGCGAGGCTCGCGGGGGAGGCGGCGTAGCGGCGGAGGGGGCGGCGGGCCCCCCGCTTCGTGAGGAGCGGGTGAGGAACGCCCTCCCTGCGTAGTCACCCGTGCAGGTGACCGGGTAGCGTGGGCGTGCTATGCAGCGTTACCCAGGTCGTCGAGCAGTTGTGGTCCGCCGTCAGCGAGCGCGCGGCACAGGTGAGGAATCGCGTTGAGCCAGCGCCGCTTCTCCCACTCCCATTCCTCCAACGACTTCAATCTGGACGATCTGTTCAGGCCGGAGTCCGGAGGGGAGCAGGGTCAGCCGGGCGTGCCCGCACAGCAGGCGCCGCCCGTCCAGCAGCCGGTGCCGCAGGCCGCACCGCCGACGCCGGGCCAGGGCGGCCCCGAGTACTGGGGGTCGCCGCCCGGCGCCGCCCAGCCCGCGGCCCCGGTCGAGCACGCGCCGGAGACGCAGTACCTGCCGCCGTACCCGACCGCGGACCCCTCGGTCGGCGGGGCCCCGCAGACGCCGGGTCAGGCGATGCCGGGTCAGCCCGGCTACGGCGGGCAGTCCTACGGCGGCCAGCAGACCTTCGGCGGGCAGCAGCAGCCGTACGGCGGCCAGACCTTCGGCGGGGGCTTCCCGGCGGAGGCGCAGCCGCAGCAGGCCGTGCCGCAGCCCGGCTACGGCGGCCAGCAGACCTTCGGCGGGCAGTCCTTCCCCGGGGCCCCGGCCGCGCCGCCGGCCGTCCCCGGCCACGGCGAGCCGGGCGGCCGGGCGGCCGCCCGCTCCAACCGACCGTCCAACAAGATCGTCATCGGCGGTGTGATCGCGGGCTGCGCGGCGGCGGGCATCCTCGTCGCGGTGCTGATGAGCGGTGGCGACGACGACCCGTCCGGCACCGGGACGACGCCGGTGGCCAAGGCGTCCAGCGGCGCCCCGGCGACCGCCGGCACCGGTGGCATGACCCCGGAGGCCAAGGAGCAGGCCAAGGCGCTCTCCGACCTGCTGGGCACCGCCAGTGCCAGCCGGCAGGCCGTGGTCGGCGCGGTGGCGGCCGTCGGCAAGTGCGACAAGCTGCCGGAGTCGCGGGCGGCGCTGACCGACGCGGCCGCGCAGCGGCAGGGCCTGGTGACCAAGCTCGGCGCGCTGAAGGTCGACAAGCTGACCGGCGGCGCGGAGCTGGCCTCCCAGCTGCAGCGGGCCTGGCAGGCCTCGGCCACCGCGGACACCGAGTACGCGGCCTGGGCGGGCGACGCCGCGGCGGGCTGCGACCCGGCCGCGATCAAGAACAACCAGCACCTGAAGACGGCCACCGAGGCCAGCGGTACGGCGACCGGGGCGAAGGACAAGGCCTCCTCGCTGTGGAACGCGATCGCGGGCCAGGCCGGGCTGCCGACCAAGGACAAGACGGAGCTCTGAGCCCCGCGGGCCGGCGGTCCGCGGCCGGAGCTCACGCAGAACGCCGAGGGGCGGACGGGAGTGATCCCGTCCGCCCCTCGCCGTCCGCCGGGGTGCCCGCCGCCGTCAGGACGGGGCCTTGCCCCCGGCGAGCACCCAGCGGACGTCGACGAAGCCCTTGTGCTGCTCGACCAGGCGGCCGCCCTGCACGTGCTGGAAGGTGACCGAGGTGTTCACCAGCCGCGGCGAGTCCGCGCTGGCGAGCATGTTGGTCATGCCCCAGCTGAGCGGCGGGGTGGCGCCGTTGGTCTCGATCGGGTCGCCGCCGTCCAGCACGCCGCGCAGCGTCTTGGCGGTGAGCGGCTTGCCGGCTTCGACCCGGTTGGCGGCGGCCCGCAGCACCTCGTAGGCGACCCAGGTGGTCTGCACGCCGGGGTCGGCGACGTCGATCGCGGTGTCGCCGCTGCCGTACGTGCGGACGGTGCCGCGCAGCGCGTCCCAGACGGGCGAGGACTCGGGCGGGAACCAGCCGGTGGCGTAGGCGCCGCCGAGCGGCCCGCCGTCGCCGCCGGTGGAGTCCACCACGGACTGCTGGAAGCTGCCGATCACCGAGGCCAGCACGGTGTGCTTGGGGCCGAGCCGGCGGAACGGGTCCAGCAGGTTGGAGGTCGGCTCGGGGCCGAGCGCGACCGTGACGCAGTTGCCGTTCCGGTCGTCGCCGATGGCCTTCTGGGCGATCGGCGTGTAGTCGTTGGACCGCTCGGGCGCCTTGACGTCGGTCAGCCGGATCCCGGCGGGCCGCAGCGCGGCGTCCAGGTAGCCGACCAGGGTGTCGCCGGCCCGGGTGTCCGGGCGGATCAGCGCGACCGACCTGCAGCCCGCCTCGACCAGCTGGCGGCCGCTGCCGGCGATCAGCGCGGGCGTGCCGCCGGCCACCGGGTAGGACAGCGGGCTGCTGAACTCCGGCGTCGACAGGCCGTAGCCGCCCAGGTAGGGGATGCCGGCCTGCTCCAGCGTGGAGACGAAGCTGCCGCCGTACTGGCTGTAGGAGCCGACCACCGCGACGGCCTTCGCGTCGATCGCCTGCCGGGCGCAGGCGGTGACGCCGTCGGCGGTGTTGTGCTCGTTGCAGGTCAGCACGCGCAGCGTGCGGCCGTGCAGGCCCCCCTTGGCGTTGATCTCGCGCCCGATCGCCTCGGCGAGCGCGGTCATGCCGGGCCGGTCCGCCGAGCCCGTGTCGGCGGGCGCCCAGGTCATCACGGTCAGGTCGCCCGAGGCAGAGGCGGCGTCCGCCGGTCCGCCGCAGGCGGAGGTGGCGAAGACCGCGGGGACGAGGGCCGCCGCCGCGGCCAGGACGCCCGCTCTGCGGCGGGTCCGCCGGAGTCCGGTGCTCTGCCGGCCGGCGGGCCGATGGTCGTCGGGCGATCCGTTCCGCCTCATGGTGACTCTCCCCTCCCGGGTACACACCCACGGCCGCACTGTGATTCGGCCGAAATCAAGCCTTGACCTCGGTCCGCACGCCGAGAGGGACGAAAAGCGAACGTGAGGCCAACGGAGGCGGAACTCCGGGGGGTGACGCGTGTAGACCCGGCGGTCGGTGGCGGCACGTACGATCGAGGCACGATGTCCGACTCCACAGATTCTTCGTATCGGTCCGCCAACACCTCTTCTCGTGGCGGCCGCCGCTCCAGCACGATGGGCCGCATGCCGCTCAACGATCTCCCGTGGTGGCGCTGGCGGGCCCGCATCCGCTCGGCGCTCCACATGCTCTCCGACCCGTCCTTCCAGCAGCACACCTGGCTGGCCGGCCTGGACGGCTACGGCGACGTCACCGACGCCGTCTACCGCCTGGTCGAGGACAGCTGGCTGGACCGCTGGTCCGCCGAGAAGTACATCGGCACCGTCGTCCGGGACGCCGCCGAGGCCGCCGCCCTGGACGCCGCGGTGCTCCGGGTCCTGCGGGTGCTGCACCAGGTCGGTGCGGACGCCCCCGCCGTCTCCTACCTCGGGCACCAGCTGTGGCCCGAGGCGGTCGCGGCCGCCCGGGAGGCCCACGTCCTGTTCGCGGTCAACGACGGCGAGGACCCGGACACCCCGCCGCGCAGCCTGGAGGTGCTGCGGATCATGACGCAGGCGGCCTGACCGGGCCGCCCGGCGCGCGGCGGCGTCCCGCAGTCCGGTCAGCGGCGCGCCGGGCGTCCGGAATGTGACACGCTTGGCCGTCCGTCGTGAGCGAGTGGAGGAACCCGCACGTGGAAGAGCAGAAGGCCGGCGCCCAGTACGTCCTCACGCTGTCCTGTCCGGACAAGCAGGGGATCGTGCACGCGGTCTCCAGCTACCTCTTCATGACCGGGTGCAACATCATCGACAGCCAGCAGTTCGGCGACGCCGACAGCGGGCTGTTCTTCATGCGGGTGCACTTCTCCGCCGCCGGGCAGGTCACCGCGGAGAAGCTGAGGGCCAGCTTCGCCGCCGTGGGCGCCTCCTTCCACATGGACTGGCACATCCACTCGACCGCCGAGCGGATGCGTGTCGTGCTCATGGTGTCGAAGTTCGGCCACTGCCTGAACGACCTGCTCTTCCGCACCCGGATCGGCGCCCTCCCGGTGGAGATCGCCGCCGTGGTCTCCAACCACACGGACTTCCGCGAGCTCACCGAGTCCTACGGGATCCCGTTCCACCACGTCCCGGTCACCCGGGACACCAAGGCCGAGGCCGAGCGCCGGCTGCTGGACCTGGTCGCCGAGGAGAACGTCGACCTGGTGGTGCTCGCCCGCTACATGCAGGTGCTCTCGGACGACCTCTGCAAGGAGCTCTCCGGCCGGGTGATCAACATCCACCACTCCTTCCTGCCGAGCTTCAAGGGCGCCAAGCCGTACCACCAGGCGCACACCCGCGGGGTGAAGCTGATCGGCGCCACCGCGCACTACGTCACCGCCGACCTCGACGAGGGCCCGATCATCGAGCAGGAGGTGGCCCGGGTGACCCACGACGTGACCCCGGAGCAGCTCGTCGCGATCGGCCGGGACGTCGAGTGCCAGGCGCTCGCCCGGGCCGTCAAGTGGCACAGCGAGCGCCGGGTCCTGCTCAACGGCAGCCGCACGGTCGTCTTCGCCTGAGCCCGCCCGGGCGCCCGGCCCGCGGCCCCGGCGCCCGTCAGGGCCGGGAGAGCAGCGGCAGTGCGTGCAACACCTGCCGGATCGCCTCCCGGTCGCCCTCCCGCCCGACCGGGATCAGGTCCGGGTCGCGGTGGGCCGCCGCCAGGTAGCAGAACTCCAGGCCGTCCAGCGCCATCTCCGCGACCGGCTCGGCGGGCCCGCCCGGCCCGTCCAGCGGGATCAGCCACTCGCCGGCCGCCGGCCCGTCGATGACCAGCCGCAGCGAGCGTCCCGGCGAGCCGGCCGGGGCGGGCTGCGCCCGGCGGGCGGCGAACAGCCGGGGGAGTATCCGCGCGCCGAGGTCGATCAGCCGGTGCAGGTGCGCCGGGGCGGGCGGCGGATAGGGGTAGTCCACGGCGCGGGCGATGTCGTCGCCGTGGATCCAGCACTCGAAGGCGCGGTCCAGGAAGGCGTCGCGCAGCGGCAGCACGGCGAAGCCGTAGTCCACCGGAGCGCCGCCGTCGCCGCCGCCCGCCGAGGCGGCCCGCAGCAGCTCCCGGCTCTGCCCCCGCCAGCGCAGACGCACCTGCTCCGGGTCGTCGCCGCCGGCCGCGGTGATCAGGGCCAGGGTGCGGTCCAGCACGTCGGCGGGCCCGCCCCGCCCGGGCACCCGGGGCGCCGGCGGACGCCGCCCGACCACCGGCGGACGGGCACCGCCCAGCGGGTCGGGCAGGCCGACCGCGCGGGCGAGGTAGCCGTCCACCGCGGTCAGGTGGCAGACCACCTCGGCCGCCCGCCAGCGCTGCACCCCGCCGTGCCACGGCAGTTCGGCGACCTCCTGCCACTCGGCCGGGCCGAGGTCGCTCAGCAGGGCGTCCAGCTTGGCGCTCTCCGCGGCGTACGGGGCCGCCCAGGCCGGGATCGGCAGCTCCGCCGGGCGGCGGCCCAGGCACCAGTCGAGCACCTGGCGGCGCAGCGTCGCCGAGAGGTCGAGCGGTTCGTCGGGGGTGAGCTCGGCGGCGGCACGGCTCAGCCGGGCCGCCTCCTCGGCGCACTCCGGGCAGCCGGCGAGGTGCCGGTCGACCTCGGCGGCCTCCTCCCGCGGGCAGGCCCCGAGCGCCCACGCCCCCAGCAGGGAGCGCAGCGCCTCGTGCCGCCCGGGCGCCGTCACGGCCCCGGCCGTCCGGCCGCCGGTACGGGCTCCGGGACCGGCTCCGGACGGGCGCCGTCCCGGGCGTCCGCGTGGCTGCCCGTGCGGACGGCGCCGTGGCCGCCGTGGACGCCGAGGACGCCGCCGCGGCGGCCGTCGCGGGCCACGTCGTGGGAGGCCGCGAGTTCGCCGGCCACCAGTTGCAGGCCGAGCCGCATCCGGTGCTTGGCCGCGCTCTCGCCGATCCCGAGCCGGCGGGCGGTGTCCCGGTAGGTGCGGCCCTCGTGGTGGCCGGGGGCGATGGCCTCGCGCAGCGGGTCGGGCAGCGAGGCGACGGCGTGGTGGACGCCGGCGGCGGCGGACCGGGCGGCGATCTCGTGCTCGTCGCCGCAGCCCTCGCGCAGCCGCGCCACCGCGCTGCGGTGGGTGAGCCGGCCCAGCCAGGATCGCAGGGTGCCCTGTTCGGGGTGCCAGCGGTCCGGGTCCGTCCAGACCTGGGCGAAGACGTCGCGGGTGAGCTGTTCGGCGGCGTCCTGGTCGTCGAGGACGCGCAGCGCGAGGCCGTGCACGAGCGGCGCGAACCGGTCGTACAGTTCGCCGAGCGCCGTCTCCTCGCCGCGGACGAGGCGGAGCGCGAGACGTTCGTCGGAACTGCTCATGCGGTGCCGCGCTCTCTGCTCACGAGGGTGTCCCTCCCCGCTCTCCCCGGCGTGTCGCCGACGCCGGCCGCACCGCGCCCGCCCGGGCACGCCGGCCGGCGGGCCATGCCTTCGACCACGGTATCCAAGACCGCGCACCCGCCGGGTGAAATGCGGAAATGAGGGGCCGGGAAGTTTCACTCCGTCAGATCCTGCCGGTACCCCGGCGGCGACGGCGGGTTCGGACAGATGTGGGAAGGGTGGTTCGCTCGTGGCGGGCGCCCCGGACGGCCGCTCTGGCGGTACCGTCGTTGTGCTCGTGCACAGGCCCCGACCCGGCCGGACGATCGTCGGTGCGACGCTCGTCAGGGTGAGCGGGACAGTATGCACCGAGCTGTCCCCCGATCGCTGGAATATGCCCGAAGCGCTTGCTGCGACCACCCGGTCGAATCATCCTGAGGCGTATTCGTGTCGAAGCCATGGGTAATCCGACCAGGCAGACCGGCCGAGCGCGGCCGGCCGACCGGTGTGATGAAGGCGCTGCCGCCCGGGCCGGGCGGCAGGGTGTGGGTGGCCGATTACCGAGTGCGGGTGGTGGAGCGGTGCAGGTACTTCAGGTGCAGCTGGCGGTCCAGGCGGACCCGGCGGAGGTCGGCAGGGCGCGCCGGTGGGTACGGACCAGGCTTCAGGGGCACGGGCTCGACCCGGACGCGCCGATCGCCGAGACCCTGGTGCTGGTCGTCTCCGAACTCGTCACCAACGCCGTGGTGCACACCGGCTGTCCGGCCGTGCTGAGACTCACCATGCCGGTGGCCGACGCCGCGTCGCCTGACGTCGCCTCATCGCCGGTGCGGGTCGAGGTCGCCGACGCCAGCCGGACGGCGCCCGCCCCGAGGCACGCCGGCCGGGACGCCACCAACGGCCGCGGTCTGGAGCTGGTCGAGCTGCTCTGCGTGCGCTGGGGCTGGTACCCGGAGGGCTCCGGCAAGCGGGTCTGGTGCGAGATCGACCCGGGCGCCGAGGCGCCCGTCCCGGCCGCGGTGCCCCTCTTCGACGGACTCGTCCGGCAGCTCTGACCGCCCGGCTGCCGCGGGCCGTGCCCCCGCCCGGGACCGCCGCCCGCACCGGTGCACCCGGGGCGCACGGGCCGTCCGCACCGGCCCGGCCGTGCTCCGCATTCCGGCCGATGCGCCGCAACCTCGCCGAATTTACGACAAGCCATTGACGTGACGTATCCGACTGATCACGCTTGGGTGCAGCTCCGTCGCGAGGGGACGCCGAGGGGAGCCCGGGTGGTGCCAGCACATCAGGGGGACCGGCTGCCGACCGCCCGCAGGCCTCCTCGGCGAGTGCGGAGCGCAGGCGCGCGGGTTCAGGGCTCGCGCGTCCGCTCGGGCGGTGTCCCGGCGTGCCGTGCTCGGGGCGTGCGCGGCGGGGCACCGTCCGGCGAGCGGCGCGGCGCAGGCTCCGTGGTGCGGAAGGTCCGCCGGTAGGCGCTCGGCGCGACGTCGAGCCGGCCGCGCAGGTGCAGCCGCATCGAGGCCGCGGTGCCGAACCCGGCCCGCCGGGCCACCTGGTCCACCGACAGGTCGGTCTCCTCCAGCAGCCGCCGGGCCAGGTCGGTGCGCTGCAGCGCCAGCCACTCGCCCGGGCTGCTCCCGGTCTCCTCGCGGAAGCGCCGGGTGAAGGTCCGCACGCTGGTGCCCGCCCGGGCGGCCAGTTCGCCCAGCGGCAGCGGCCGGTCCAGGTGCTCCAGCGCCCAGGAGCGGACGGCGGCCGTGCCGGACCCGCCCTGCAGCGGGTCGGGCCCGGGCGTCGCCACGTACTGCTTCTGCCCGCCCTCCCGCCACGGCGGCACCAGGCAGGTCCTGGCCACCGCGTTGGCGACCGCGCTGCCGTGGTCGCGGCGCACCAGGTGCAGGCAGACGTCGACGCCCGCGGCCACCCCGCCGGAGGTCAGCACGTCGCCGTCGTCGGTGAAGAGCACGTCCGGGTCCAGCCGCACCTGCGGGAACATCCGGGCGAAGCGCTCGGTGTACGCCCAGTGGGTGGTGGCCGGGCGGCCGTCGAGCAGGCCGGCCGCGGCCAGCACGAAGGCGCCGGTGCAGATCGACACCAGCCGGGTGCCGGGGCGGATCACCGCCAGGGCGGCCGCGATCCGCGGGTCGAGGACACCGTCCACCACGTCGCCGGGGCCGTCCTGCTGCGCCGGGACGACCACGGTGTCGGCCTCGGCGAGGAGTTCGGGGCCGTGGTCGACCGCGACCCGGAAGTCGGTGCTGGTGGCGACCGGCCCGCCGTCCACGGTGCAGGTGGCCACCCGGTACAGCGGGACGCCGTCCGGGCCCCTGGCCGACTCGAAGATCCGTGCCGGGATGGCCAGTTCGAAGGCGATCGCCCGGTCCAGTGCGAGCACCGCCACCCGGTGCTGCCGCGCGGCCCCTGCCATCCTGGTCTCCCTTCGTGCGGGGCGGTGCCACATTGTGACCCGTAAACCACTGGCCCGCGGAAGTGGTCTGGACCAAAACTGCTGTCGTGCCCGAACTGAGACCCGCGCCCGCCCCGGCCGTCACCGCCCCCGCCCCGGATGCCGGACCGGCCATCTGGACCCGCAACTTCCGGCTCTACTTCACCGCCCGCAGCTCCGGCCTGCTCAGCGACGCCATGCTCCCGGTCGCCGTCGCGGCCGGCCTGATCGGCGCCGGACACCCGCTCGGCAGCGTCGGCTACGCCATGGCCTTCCTGATGGCCCCCTTCGCCGGCCTGGTGCTGATCGGCGGGGTGCTCGCCGACCGCTTCACCGCGCGCCGGCTGATGATCGCCGCCGACCTGCTCAACCTGACCACCCGGGTGCTGATGGCCTGGCTGTTCTTCACCGGCGTCGACCGGCTCTGGCAGCTGTACGCCCTGCTCGCGGTGGCCGGCACCGCCGCAGCGATGTTCCAACCCGGCGCCGCCTCCACCGTCCCGCTGACCGCCCGCGACGTACAGGGCGCCAACGGCGTGCTGCGCACCTCCGAGGCGCTCACCGCGCTGCTCGGCCCGGCGGTGGCCGGCCTGCTGGCGGGGGCCGCCGCCACCGGCTGGGTGATGGTGGTCGCGGCCTGCGCCTACGCGCTGAGCGCC
>NZ_JBEYFP010000003.1:0-62305 GCF_040634455.1 Kitasatospora sp. NPDC007106 | reverse complement strand
GCCGACGGGCCCCGGTGCGGCGGCGCGGCGCGGCCGCCCGCGACTGGCGGGGTGTCAGAGACGCATCGCCTGCGGCGTCTCCCGACGGGCCAGGTCCGGGCCGTCGTACTCGCGGATGACCTCGTAGCGGGTGTTCCGCTCGACCGGGCGGAAGCCCGCGTCGCGGATCAGGTCGAGCAGGTCGTCACGGCCGAGCTTGTTGGGCGTGCCGAAGTTGTCCGCGTCGTGGGTGATCTTGTACTCGACGACCGAGCCGTCCATGTCGTCGGCGCCGTGGCTGAGCGCCAGCTGCGCGGTGGTGACGCCGTGCATCACCCAGAACACCTTGACGTGCTGGACGTTGTCGAAGAGCAGCCGGGAGACCGCGAAGGTCTTCAGCGCCTCGGCCCCGGTGGCCATCTCGGTGCGGTCCATCAGCCGGTTGCGCACGACGCCGTCCTTGGAGTCGTGGAAGTCGTGCTGGTAGCGCAGCGGGATGAAGACCTGGAAGCCGCCCGTCTCGTCCTGCAGCTCGCGCAGCCGCAGCACGTGGTCGACCCGGTGCCGGGGCTCCTCGATGTGGCCGTACAGCATGGTGCACGGGGTCTTGAGACCCTTCTCGTGCGCCAGGCGGTGGATCCGCGACCAGTCCTCCCAATGGGTGGCGTGGTCCACGATGTGCTGACGGACCTCCCAGTCGAAGATCTCCGCGCCGCCGCCGGTGAGCGACTCCAGGCCGGCGTCGATCAGTTCGTCGAGGATCTCGCTCGCCGTCAGGCCGCTGATCTTCTCGAACCAGTGGATCTCGGTGGCGGTGAAGGCCTTCAGCGAGACGTTCGGCAGCGCGGCCTTCAGCTCGCGCAGCGAGCGCGGGTAGTAGCGCCAGGGCAGCGTCGGGTGCAGGCCGTTGACGATGTGCAGCTCGGTGAGGGACTCGACCTCCATGGCCTTGGCCAGGCGGACGGCTTCCTCGATGCGCATGGTGTACGCGTCCTTCTCGCCCGGCTTGCGCTGGAAGGAGCAGTACGCGCAGGAGGCGCTGCACACGTTGGTCATGTTGAGGTGGCGGTTGACGTTGAAGTGGACGACGTCGCCGTTCTTCTGCGTCCGCACGTGGTGGGCGAGACCGCCCAGCCAGGCCAGGTCGTCGCTCTCGTAGAGCGCGATGCCGTCCTCGCGGGTGAGCCGCTCGCCCGCGTAGACCTTCGCCTCCAGCTCGCGCTTCAGCCCTGCGTCCATGCGGTGACCCCGCCTCTCGTACCTGCCGAAACAATGCCGGAACCGAGCCTACGCCTCGGTATGCGGGGCCCGGCCACAGGGGCGCGGGAAGCCCGCGGCGCGGCGGCGACCACTCCGGGGGCGGGGACATCAGCCCAGGGGTGCGCGATCGCTTCAGGGGCGCGGGGAACTGCGCGATTCGGATGCGGGCCACCTTACGAACCATGGGCCAGCCCGGTTCGGCCACCGCCGCCCCCGGACTGCGCGGTTCCCCGCGCCCCTGAAGCGATCGCCCCGCGCCCCTGATGGGCGTCCTGGTCCCCCTGGGGACCGCTCAGCGGGCGAGCAGCTCGCTGAGGAGGGCCGGGTCGAGGTTGCCGCCGCTGACCACGGCCGCGGCGACCCGGCCGCCGACCTCGGAGGCGCGGTGGAACCAGGCGGCGGGGGCGACGGCGCCGGACGGCTCGGCGACCAGCCGGCCGCGGCGGGCCAGCAGGGCGACGGTGTCGCGGATCTCGTCCTCGGTGACGGTGACGATGTCGTCCACGTACGCCTGCAGGTGCCGGAAGGGCAGCTTGCCGACCGAGGGGGTGCGCAGGCCGTCCGCGACGGTGCGGTAGGTGTCGGCGACCGGCCAGGCGAGGTGCTCGCCGGCCCGCAGGCTGGCCTGCGCGTCGGCGGCGAGTTCGGGTTCGACGCCGACGATCCGCACGCCCGGGCAGGCGAGCTTGAGCGCGGCGGCGGTGCCGGAGATCAGGCCGCCGCCGCTGACCGGCACCAGCACGGTGTCCAGCTCGTCGGGGGCGTCCTCGGCGATCTCCAGGCCGACGGTGCCCTGGCCGGCGATGATGTGGCGGTCGTCGTACGGGGGCACCCAGACGTAGCCGTGCTTCTCGACCAGCTCGGCGGGCAGGGTGTCGCGCTCGTGCGGCGGGACGAGGACGACCTCGGCGCCGAAGCCGCGGGTGTTCTCGACCTTCACCGCCGGGGAGGTGTCCGGCATCACGATGACGGCCTTGATGCCGAGCAGGCCGGCCGCGTAGGCGACCGCCTGCGCGTGGTTGCCGCTGGACTGGGCGACCACGCCGCGCGCCCGCTCCTCGGCGGTCAGCGCCGCGAGCCGGTTGTAGGCGCCGCGGATCTTGAACGCGCCGGTCGGCTGGAGGCTCTCCGGCTTGAGCCAGAGACGGCGCTCGCCGTCCGCCGCCCACGGGCAGGGCAGCAGGGGGGTCCGTACGGCCACCCCGGCGATCCGCTGCTGCGCGGCGCGCAGCTCCTCCAGTCCGACCAGCGTCATCGTGTCACTCCTCCGTCGTCCGCGGGGTCACTCGCCGGAGCCCAGCGGCAGGTCGCTGACCCGGCTCTCCCACTTGGTGGACAGTACGACGGTCGTACGGGTGCGGGCCACGCCCTTGGTGCCGGAGATCCGCTTGACGACCGATTCCAGCCCCTCCACGTCGGGGACGCGCACCTTGAGCATGTACGAGTCGTCACCGGCGATGAACCAGCAGTCCTCGACCTCGGAGAGGTCCTTGAGGCGGTGGGCGACGTCCTCGTGGTCGGCGGCGTCGGTGAGCTGAAGACCGATCAGGGCGGTCACGCCGAAGCCCAGCGACGCCGGGTTGACGGTGGCGCGGTAGCCGGTGATCACCCCGGCCTGCTCCAGCCGGTTGATGCGGTCGGTGACGCTCGGACCCGACAGGCCGACCAGTCGGCCGAGCTCCGCGTACGAGGCGCGGCCGTTCTCCCGCAGTGCCTGGATGAGCTGTCTGTCCACTGTGTCCATATACCTGCCAGCGCCCTTCCGAACCTCACCGGACCCGAGATCATTATCCGGATTCGAAGGCGGCGTACGCCGATCAACCCGGATATCGCAATGAACATACTCTCCCGATCCGCACGGTCTCACTCTGCCTTGGCCGCAGCGCCCAGTTCGCCGTCCCAGCGGCGGTAGAGCGCGTGCGGCACGCCGACCGCGTCGAGCACCCGGCCGGCCACGAAGTCGACCAGTTCGCGGGCGGTGGAGCCGCCCGCGTAGAAGCCCGGCGAGGCGGGCAGCACCACGGCGCCCTGCGCGTCCAGCTCGACCAGGTGCTTCAACGTCACCCCATTGAGGGGTGTCTCGCGCAGGCACACCACCAGCGGGCGACGCTCCTTCAGGGTGACGGCGGCGGCCCGCTGCAGCAGGTCCTTGCTGAGGCCGAGCGCGATGCCGGCCACCGCGCCGGTGGTCGCCGGGACGACCAGCATGCCCTTGGCCGGGTAGGAGCCGGAGGACGGGCCGGCCGCGAAGTCGCCGGCCGACCAGTGGCGGACGCCGTCGAGGTCGTCGGTGCCGATCCAGCGGGCCAGGTCCTCGCGCCAGTGGGCGTCCCGGTAGGCGATGCCGGTCTCGTCGAGGATGGTCAGCCGGGCGGCGCGGGAGACCACCAGGTCGACCGCCTCGCCGGCGGCGAGGAGCGCCCGGATCACCGACGCCGCGTACGGCGTCCCGGACGCGCCGGACACCCCCACCACCCACGGCCTGCGCACCTGCGAATCGTTCATGCTCCGACCCTAGGCGGTGGGGCACCGGGGGCGGGGCAGTGGCCCGGGAGCGCTGCGCCGGGCGGGCCGGGCGGGGCAGGATGGACGGCATGGCGCCGACGCTGATCGACCTCACCCATCCGCTCACCACCGGCATGCCGGTCTACCCCGGCGACCCGGAGGTGGAGCTGCGGCCCGCCCTCACCACCGACACCGCCGGGGTCAACGTGCTGGCGCTGCACCTGGGTTCGCAGGCGGGCACGCACGTGGATGCCCCGTACCACGTGGACGTGACCTGGCCGACGCTGGACGGGCTGCCGCTGGAGCTGTTCACCGGCCCGGCGGTGGTCGCGGACCTGCGCGGGCTGGCCCCGCGCACCGCGGTGACGGCGGATCAGCTCGCCCCGGCGCTGGTCGAGTGCACGCCGGGCGCGGTGCTGCTGCTGGCCACCGGCTGGCCGCGGCACTGGGGCAGCGAGCTGTACCTGGCGCACCCGTACCTGTCCCGGGAGGCCGCGGAGGCGATCGTGGCGGCGGGGGTGCGCACCGTCGGGGTGGACGCGCTGTCGGTAGACCCGACGCCGGAGCAGGGACCGGCCGATCCGGCGGTGGCGGCGCTGCTCGCGGAGCTGGCGGACGAGCACGACCCGGCGGGCCAGGAGCCCTCGCTGGCCGCGCACCGGGTGCTGCTGGGCCGGGACGGCGGCGGGGTGATCGCCGAGAACCTCACCGACCTGACCCCGCTGCTGGCGGCCCGGGAGGCGGGTGCGCCGGTGGAGGTGTCGCTGTTCCCGCTGCGGCTGGCGGCGGCGGACGGCGCGCCCGTCCGGGCGGTCGCGCGGGTGGGCTGACGGTCCGCCAATAGGTCTAGACCACGATCGGGAGGGCCGGATAGGCTCCCGCCATGGCAGAGATCTCCGGTGTCGTGGAGCGCATCTGGCGCTACCCGGTGAAGTCCACCGGCGGCGAACTCCTCGACGCGGTCGAGGTGGACGGGCGCGGCCTGGCCGGCGACCGGCTCTACGCGGTGCGGGACGGCTCCGGCAGGTTCGGCTCCGGCAAGAACACCCGCCGCTTCCGGCGGATGGACGGCCTGCTGCGGCTCTCCTCCCGACTCGGCCACCGGCTCGACGCCCCGGAGCTCCTCGACCCGCTCGGCAGCCCGGTCGAGGACCCGGACGCCTTCCTCCGCGCCTACCTGGAGCGCGAGGACGTAGCGCTCGCCCGCGAGGACGCCGTCTCGCACTTCGACCAGCTGCCCGTCTCGGTGCTCACCACCGCCACCCTGGACCGGGTGCGCGCCGAGGTCCCGGACGCCGTCGTCGACGAACGGCGCTTCCGCCCCAACGTCCTGCTGCGCACCCCGCCCGGCACCCCGCCGTTCACCGAGGACGGCTGGTTCGGCCGTGAGGGCCGGTTCGGCGACGGCGTCCGGCTGGCCTTCGTCCGGGCCAGCGAGCGGTGCGCGATGGTCGGCGCGCCGCAGCCCGGCCTGCCGCACGCACCGGAGATCCTCCGCGCGGTCGCCCGCGGCCACGACAACCGGCTGGACGCCCTGGCCACCGTGGTCTCCCCCGGCCGGCTGAGGGTCGGCGACCCGTTGGTCCTCACCGCCGGGTAGCGCGGCCGTACGCCGCCGGCGGCACGCTTCAGCCGACGACGGCGACCGGGGCGTCCCAGGCGTTGCGGTCGACGGTCAGCGTGACGCCGCCGTGGGTCTCCCTCCGGTCGACCCGGTACTGGTGGCCGCGGCGGTGGCCGGTGAAGAGCCCGGCGGCGAAGGGGAAGCCCGTCACGGTGTCCTCGACGCCGTCGTACTTCGCGTACCAGAGCGCCGTCGGCAGGTCCGGGGTGCCCTCCGCCGCCGCCCGGGCGATGCCCGCGGCACTGGAGGCGGCGAAGCCGTAGAAGCCCGGCCGGTAGCCGCGGGCCTCCACCGCCCGGTCGAAGGACCGGGTGTACGCGAGGACGGCCGCCGCGCACGCGGTGTCGGCGGCGTCGTAGGACTCCACGTCCAGGTAGAGGGTGCTGCCGGGCCTCATGCCGAGGGCCCCGGCCGCGGCCACCGCGTCCGCGCCGTCCGCGGACCCGAGGTCGACCGCCGTGCCGGCGGTGAGCTTCTCCGGGTTGCTGCCGCTCCGGCAGGGCGGCTGCGCGCCGACGTACAGCGGGATCAGCCGCCAGCCGGTGGCCGTCACCGAGGCCACCCAGGACGGGGTCAGCTGCGGCTGGGCGCAGCCGCGGTTCCTGCCGCCGACGTAGACCGCCGCCGCGCCGTACGGCGAGGTGCCGTGCCAGGCGTTCATCGCCGACGGTGCGGGGGCGGTGCAGGTGTCGAAGGCGAGGCCGGTGAAGACCGCCGGGTCGCCCGTCGGGGCCGGGGCGGAGGCCGACCCCGGCGGGGCCGCGGCGGAGGCGGTGGGTGGGGTCCGTGCGGGCGGCGCGGAGGTCCCGCCGGCGGGGGCGACCGCGGCCGTCCGGTCGGCCGCTCCGACGACCCCGGCCCGGGCGGTCAGCGCCGCACCGCCGAGCACGGCCACGGCCGCGACGGACAGCGCGGCGGTACGGCGGCGCGGGGATCGTTCCTTCGGCACGCGGGCCCCTCCGGGACGGACGACAGGTGGCACGAAGACCTATCACCCGTCGCCGCGGGGCGCCGCGGCAGGGCCGCTCGGTCCCCGCTCAGGCCGTGCCGCCGCCCGGACCGACCAGGCAGAACGGGTGGCCCGCCGGGTCCACGTACACCCGCCAGCCGGGCTCGGCGGCCTTGCGCACCGCGCCGAGCGCCAGCACCTTCTCCTCGGCGGCGTCGAGGTCCTCGACGTCGACGTCCAGGTGCAGCTGCTGGGGGTGGGCCGGGTCCGGCCACATCGGCGGGCGGTAGTCGTCGACCCGCTGGAAGCCCAGCACCATGCCGTCGGGGGTGTGGACGGTCGACCACTCGGCGTCCAGCGACCAGCGCGGGTCGGGGCGGTCGATCTCGCCGCCGAGCACGGCCGCGTAGAAGTGGGCCAGCCCGGCCGGGTAGTGGCAGTCCAGGACGACGCACTGCAGCTTGCCGATCATCGGTGACCACTCCTCCGGGTAGCGGCGGCTCTGCCGTCCTTCCATGATCCCCCGCCGGCGCCCGCCACGCCCGGAGCACACGGCGCACGGTGGCACTTCGCGTCGGCGCGGCGCCGTCGCCGCAGGTCGCGGCGGCCGCCGACGGCCCGTCAGGTGGCGTAATGCTGCGGCAACCCGGCCGCCATCGCCGCGGCCCTATGGTCGTGGCCGACCCCGACCGCACCGCCACACCGATCCCGGAGCAGCATCGATGACCAGCGAGAACACCGTCCGCGCAGGCGTGCGGCGGCCGCGCGCCGACCGCGCCCGGCAGGTCGCGGACGTGCTGCGCCGCCAGGTGCTGGCCGGTGTGTTCACCGGTGGTGCGCTGCCCCACGAGGAGCAGCTGGCCGAGGAGTTCGGCGAGTCCCGGAACACCGTCCGGGAGGCGCTGGACCTGCTGCGCACCGAGGGCCTCGTCCGCCGGGTGCCCGGCTCGGGGACGCTGGTGGTCGCCGACAAGGTTCCGCACGGGCTGAACCGCCTGCAGGGCCTCGCCGAGACGCTGCACGAGCACGGCGAGGTGGTGAACGAGGTCCGCTCCTTCGGCCCGGTCCGGGCCCCCGGGCCGGTCGCCCGGCGGCTCGGCCTGCCGGAGGGCGCCGACGTCGTCTACGTCGAGCGGCTGCGCCGCCTGAACGGGCTGCCGCTCTCGCTCGACCTGACCTACCTGGCGCCCGACCTCGGCGCCGGGCTGGACGCCGCCGACCTGGCGCACACCGATGTCTTCCGGCTGATCGAGGAGGCCGCCGGGCAGCCGCTCGGCAGCGCCGAGATCACCCTGGAGGCGGTCAGCGCCGACGCGCACTCCGCGAGCGTCCTGGAAGTCCCGCGCGGTGCCGCCCTGCTAATGCTGGAGCGGCTCACCACGCTCGCCGACGGACGACCCGTCGACCTCGAATACATCCGCTTCCGCGGCGACCGGATCACCATGCAGGGCCGGCTGCTGCGCGACATCCCGTAGGGAGCCCGCCGATGGCGCTCGCCGACCACCGCGCCGACGTGCCCGTGACGATCGACGCCTCGCTCTGCATCGACGGGTGCACGCTCTGCGTCGACATGTGCCCGCTGGACTCACTGGCCGTCGACCCGGACACCCACAAGGCCTACATGCACGTCGACGAGTGCTGGTACTGCGGCCCGTGCGCCGCCCGCTGCCCCACCGGGGCCGTCACCGTCAACATGCCCTACCTGCTGCGCTGAGGAGAGAGCCCGCCATGCCCCGCCCAGGACGCGTCACCCGGCCGCTGCTGGCCGCCGCCCTGTTCGCCGCCGCGACCGCCTGTTCCTCCGCCTCCGCCACCGGCGACGGTACCGTGCAGGTCGTCGTCGGCTACCAGTCGAAGACCATCAACACCGTCACCGCGGGCACCCTGCTGCGCGCCCGCGGCTGGTTCGAGCAGCGGCTCGCCGAGCAGGGGAAGAAGGACGGGAGGACCTACCGGGTCGTCTGGCAGGACTACGACTCCGGCGCGCCGATCACCGCCCAGATGCTCGCCGAGAAGATCGACATCGGCTCGATGGGCGACTACCCGCTGCTGATCAACGGCTCCCGTGCGCAGGAGGCCGGCGGCCCCGGCACCCGGCTGGTCTCGGTGACCGGCTACAACCTGCTCGGCGCACTCAACGGCGTCGTCGTGCCGAACGGCTCCCCCGCGCACACGCTGGCCGACCTCAAGGGCAAAAAGGTCTCCACCTCGGTCGGCTCGGCCGCCGACGGCACCCTCGTCCAGGCCCTGCGCAAGGTCGGCGTCCCCGACGGTGCGATCCAGAAGCAGAACCAGCAGCCCGCCGTCGGCGCGTCCGCGCTCAAGGCCGGAAGCGTGGACGCGCTCGCCCAGTTCGTCGCCTGGCCCGGCGCGGTGGTCTTCGCCGGCGACGGCCGGCTGCTGTACGACGGGGCCGCACTCGGCCGGCCCACCCTGCACGGCGTGGTGATCCGGCAGAAGTACGGCACCGCGCACCCGGAAGTCGTCCGGGCCTTCCTGAACGCCCAGGCCGACGCCACCGAGTACCTCAACGCGCACCCGCTGGAGGCCAGCCGCACGGTCGCCGAGGCGACCGGCCTGCCCGCCGAGGTCGTCCACCTCTACAACGGCCCGAACGGGATCGCGACCTTCGCCACCCCGCTGCGGCCCGAGCTGGTCGACGCGCTCCGCCAGGACGTGCCCTTCCTCAAGTCGGTGGGGGTGCTCAAGGCCCTCGACGTCGAGAAGTTCGTCGACCCGTCCTACCTGGCGGCCGCCGCCCTGCCGGAGACCGCCCCGGCCAGGATCACCGGCACCGACGAGACGTGCGGGCGGCCGGTCACCGACCTGAAGCAGGCCGGCGAGCTCTGGTTCCGGGGCGAGGAGACCACCCGGCCCGCCGCCGACCCGGTCTGCCTGCTCCGCGCGGTGAAGGCCGCAACGACCGCCGGGAAGAAGCTCCGCGCCGCCTACGTGCCGGATGCCGCCACCGGCACCCGCTGGTTCGCCGACAAGGACCACTGGGTGCAGGACGGCGCCGCCCTGCTGCCGTTCACCACCGGGGACGGCTCCGCCGCGTACCTCGCCGCCCACCCCGGTGCCCGCGCCGTGGGCTGGGACGAAGCCCTGGCGGCGGCATGAGCACCGCGGTGCGGCCCGCGCCGCCCGCGACCGACCACGGGGGCACCGCGCGGCCGCTCCCCCGGCAGGCCGGCAGGCGCGCCGTACGCGCCGCGGCCCTGCTCGGCTTCGTCGGGCTGTGGCAGCTGCTGACCTCCCACCAGGTGCAGCTGTGGGTGCGCTTCGACCACCTGCCGACGGCCCTGCAGGTCGGGCAGGCCTTCGGCCGGCAGCTCGGCACCGGCCAGTACTGGCAGGACCTGACGGACAGTCTGCGGCGGATCGGCCTCGGCTTCCTGCTCGCCGCCGTGCTCGGTACCGCGATCGGCGTGCTCACCGCCCGCTCGCGGTGGGCCGCCGATCTGCTCGGGCCGGTGCTGGAACTGGTCCGGCCGATCCCGGCGATCGCCCTGGTGCCGGTCGCGATCATGCTCTTCCCGGAGAACGAGCAGGGCATCGTCTTCATCACCTGCACCGCCGCGTTCTTCCCGATCACCGTGTCCACCCGGCACGCCGTGCGGGCGGTTCCGCCGCGCTGGGAGGAGGCCGTCCGCACCATGGGCGGCGGCCGCGCCCGGGTGCTGGCCTCGGTGGTGCTGCCGGGCGCCCTGCCGGGCGTGGTCGGCGGCCTGTCGGTCGGCATCGGGGTGTCCTGGATCTGCGTGATCTCCGCCGAGATGGTCTCCGGGCAGTACGGCGTCGGCTACCGCACCTGGCAGGCCTACACCGTGCTCGACTACCCCGGCGTCTTCGTCGGGATGGCCACCATCGGCCTGCTCGGATGGCTCACCTCCGGCGCCGTCGAACTGACCGGCCGCCGGCTGACCGCCTGGCTGCCGCCGCGCGCCGGCGGCGACGACCCGAGAGGAGGCCGGGGATGACCCTCCGGCTGACCGCCCGGAACCTGGCTCTCGGCCACCCGGGCCACCCGGTGCTGCACGGCGTCGACCTCGACGTCGAACCCGGCGAGGTGCTCACCGTCGTCGGCCCGTCCGGCGGCGGCAAGTCCACCCTGCTGAGGGCGCTCGCCGGGCTGCTGCGGCCCGTGGCCGGCGAGCTGCTCGCCGACGGCGAGCCCGTCCGAGGCCCGGGCGCCGACCGCGCCCTGGTCTTCCAGGACGACGGCCTGCTGCCCTGGCGGACGGTCCGCCGCAACGTCGAACTGCCGCTCACCGTCCGCAGGGTGCCGCGGGCCCTGCGCGGCGCCCCCACCGCCGAATGGATCGGCCGGGTGGGGCTGGACGGCCTCACCGACCGCCTGCCGCGGGAACTCTCCGGCGGGCAACGGCAGCGCGTCCAGCTGGCCCGGGCCCTGGTCGGTGAACCGCGGGCCGTCCTGATGGACGAACCGTTCGGGGCGCTCGACGCGCAGACCCGTGCCGCCATGCAGCGGCTCCTGCTTTCCGTCCAGGAGCGGCAGCGCTGCACCGTCGTCTTCGTCACCCACGACGTCGACGAGGCCCTGTTCCTCGGCGACCGCGTCGCCGTCCTCGGCGGCGGCACCGTGGCCGCCGTCCACGAGGTGCCGCACCCGCGGGACGGTGCCCGCCGCACCGACCCCGCGGTGCTCGCCCTGCGCGAGCGGATCCTCGGCTCGCTCTGAGCCCGTGCCGCCGGCCCCGGACGGGGCCGGCGCCGCCCCCTGATCGACTGCGCCGACCGTTGCGTGCGCCGGCTGCGAAAGGCAGAACCCGATGGAGACACCCGACCTCGCCGACGCGCGGCTGCTGGAGTGCGACGTGCTGGTCGTCGGCGGCGGGACCGCCGGCACGATGGCCGCGATCAGTGCCGCCGAGGCCGGCACGAACGTGCTGCTGCTGGAGAAGGCGCACGTCCGGCACTCCGGCGCCCTCGCCATGGGCATGGACGGCGTCAACAACGCCGTCGTCCCCGGCCGCGCCGACCCCGACGACTACGTCGCCGAGATCACCCTGGCCAACGACGGCATCGTCGACCAGCGCACCGTCCGGCAGACCGCCGTCCGCGGCTTCGCCATGGTCCAGCGCCTGGAGCGGTACGGCGTGAAGTTCGAGAAGGACGAGTACGGCGAGTACCAAGTCCGCCAGGTGCACCGCTCCGGCAGCTACGTGCTGCCGATGCCGGAGGGCAAGGACGTCAAGAAGGTGCTCTACCGGGTGCTGCGGCAGAAGCACATGCGGGAGCGGATCACCATCGAGAACCGGGTGATGCCCGTCCGGGTGCTCACCTCCGGCGGCCGGGCGGTCGGCGCCGCCGCGTTCGACACCCGCAGCGGCGAGTTCGTCGCCGTCCGGGCCGGCGCGGTCGTCCTGGCCACCGGGCCCTGCGGGCGGCTCGGCCTGCCCGCGAGCGGGTACCTGTACGGGACCTACGAGAACCCCACCAACGCCGGCGACGGCTACGCCATGGCGTACCACGCGGGCGCCGAGCTCAGCGGCATCGAGTGCTTCCAGATCAACCCGCTGATCAAGGACTACAACGGCCCGGCCTGCGCGTACGTGGCGAACCCCTTCGGCGGGTACCAGGTCAACCGGCACGGCGAGCGCTTCGTCGACTCCGACTACTGGTCCGGGCAGATGATGGCCGAGTTCGCCGCCGAACTGGCCTCCGACCGCGGCCCGGTCTACCTCCGCACCACGCACCTGCCGGAGGAGACCGTCCGCGCCCTGGAAGGCATCCTGCACACCACCGAGCGGCCCAGCCGCGGCACCTTCCACGCCGGACGCGGCCACGACTACCGCACCCACGACGTCGAGATGCACATCTCCGAGATCGGCCTGTGCGGCGGGCACTCGGCCGCCGGGGTCTGGGTGGACGAGAACGCCGCCACCACCGTGCCCGGCCTGTACGCGGCGGGAGACCTCGCCTGCGTCCCGCACAACTACATGATCGGCGCGTTCGTCTTCGGCGACCTCGCCGGCACCCACGCCGCCGCCCACCTGCCTGCCGAACGCGCCGAACTGCCCGAGGACCAGCTGAAGGCCGCCCACGAACTCGTCTACCGGCCGCTGCGGAACCCGGACGGCCCGCCGCAGCCCCAGGTCGAGTACAAGCTGCGCCGCTTCGTCAACGACTACGTCGCCCCGCCGAAGACCGGCGCCCGGCTCTCCGTCGCCCTGGAGCACTTCGAGCGGATGCGCGGCGAGATCGCCGGCATGGGCGCCCGCACCCCGCACGAGCTGATGCGGGCGGTCGAGGTCGACTTCATCCGGGACTGCGCCGAGATGGCCGCCCGCTCCTCGCTCGCCCGCGAGGAGAGCCGTTGGGGGCTCTACCACGAGCGCACCGACCACCCCGGCCGGGACGACCGGCGCTGGTTCCGCCACCTCAACCTGCGGAAGGCCGCCGACGGCGCGATGGAGTTCCTCACCCGGCCGGTCGCGCCCTATCTCGTCCCGGTGGACGGGCTGGAGCCGCCGGACGGGGAGACCGAACTGATCGGCGAGGTCCACCCCCTCGCGGTCGGGCGCACCGGCACCTCCGCCGGCGCCCCGGCCGCACCGGCCGCACCCGGCCCGGCCGCCGCCCCGCCCCGGCTGCTCGACCTGCTGCGGCTGGCCGAGCACGGACCCGACCCCGACGCCCTCGCGCCGTACCTCCGGGACGACTCCGCCGACGTGCGGCGCACCGCCGTCGCCGTCCTCACCGAGCACGCCGCCGAGGGAACGGGCCCCGCGCTGGCCGCCGCACTCCACGATCCCGACGAACGCGTCCGGAGCGCCGCCGTGGCCGGCCTGCGGGAGCTCGCCGACGTGCTCGACCGCGCGCTCGGCCCGGCCCTCGCCGGCGCCGCCGCCTCGACGGACCCGGTCGTCCGGGCCGGCGTGCTGGAGCTGTCCCGGGTGCTGCGGACGGGGACCCGCGCGCTGTTCGCCGCCGGGGCAGCGGACGAGGCCGTTCCCGTCCGGCTGCAGGCCGTTCGGGGACTCGTCTCGCTGAACGCCGCGTCGGCCCTGGTCGGCGTCGCCGCGGACCCGGCCCGGGAGGTCCGGGTGGCCGTCGGCGAGGGGCTGGGGACGATCGGCGACCCGACGGCCGAGGGGGCACTGCGGCGGCTCGCCCGGGACGGCGATCCGCTGGTGCGGGCCGCCGCCCTCGAAGGAGCCGCAGGGATCGGCTGCCCGCCCGCCCTCGCCGACCTGGCGGCCGCCCCCGACCCGGCCTGGCAGGTCCGCAAGGCCGCCGCGGGCGCACTCGCCGCCGCCGGGCGGACGGCACCCCTGCTGGCCCTGCTGGCCGACGGGAACGCGGACGTCCGCAAGGCGGCCGTCCGTGCCCTGGCCCCGACCGCCGCCGAACCCGCCGTCCGGTCGGCCCTCCGCACCCGGCTGGCCGACCCCGACGCCGACGTCCGCGCCTACACCCGCCTGGCGCTCCGGAAGGTCGCCGGCACGTAGGGGCACCGCCGGGGGCGCCGTCTCAGACGGTCAGGCCCCGGAGGACCAGGTCGAGCAGGGCGAAGCCGAAGAGGGAGATGCCGACGAAGCCGTTCGTGGTGAAGAAGGCCCGGTTGAGGCGGGAGAGGTCGCCGGGCTTGACGATGCCGTGCTCGTAGAGGAAGGCGCCGACGACCACCGCGAGGCCGACCCAGAAGGCGGGGCCTGCGTCGGTGAGGACGGCGTACCAGGCGAGCAGCGCGACGGTGACGGCGTGGCAGGCGCGGGCGCCGTACAGCGCCGCCGCGATCCCGTACCGGGCCGGCACCGAGCGGACGCCCTCGGCGCGGTCCGCGGCGACGTCCTGGCATCCGAAGATCAGGTCGAAGCCGCCGATCCAGACGCCGACGGCGAGGCCGAGCACCACGGCGTCCCAGGACCAGGTGCCGGTGACGGCCAGCCAGGCGCCGATCGGGCCGGCGGCCTGGGCGAGGCCGAGGATGGCGTGCGGGAAGTCGGTGAACCGCTTGCCGTACGGGTAGACGATCATCGGCACGACGGCGACGGGGGCGAGCGCCAGGCAGAGCGGGTTGAGCAGGGCGGCCGCGCCGAGGAAGACGACGAGGGCGACGGCGGAGCCGACGTAGGCGGTGCGCAGCGACACCGCGCCGGTGACGAGTTCGCGGCCGGCGGTGCGCGGGTTCCGGGCATCGATCTCGCGGTCGATGATCCGGTTGGCGGCCATCGCGAAGGTCCGCAGGCCGACCATGCAGACGGTGACGACGAAGAGTTCGCCCCAGTGCACCCGGCCGTCGGCGAGGAACATCGCGGTGAGCGCGGCGATGTACGCGAAGGGCAGCGCGAACACCGAGTGCTCGATCATGACCAGCCGCAGGAAGGACTTGACCTTGCCGGGCGGGACCTCGAAGGCGGCCGTGGTCACAGTCCGTACTCCTTCCAGCGCTTGGTGACGAGGGCGGCGGTCTCCGGGTCGGAGGCGACCATCTCGGGCCAGCCGCCGTCGCGGGTGTAGCCCTCCTCGGGCAGCTTGCGGGTGGCGTCGATGCCGGCCTTGCCGCCCCAGAACTGCTGGTAGGAGGCGTGGTCGAGGTGGTCGACCGGGCCCTCGACGACGGTCAGGTCGCGGCTGTAGTCGACGTTGCCGAGCGCCCGCCAGGCGACCTCCTGGTAGTCGTGCACGTCGCAGTCGGCGTCCACCACGACGATCAGCTTGGTGAGCGACATCATGTGGGCGCCCCAGATGGCGTGCATGACCTTCTGGGCGTGCTTCGGGTACTTCTTGTCGATCGAGACGATCACGCAGTTGTGGAAGCCGCCGGCCTCGGGCAGGTCGTAGTCGACGATGTCCGGGATGATGATCTTCAGCAGCGGCAGGAAGAAGCGCTCGGTGAACTTGCCGAGCGGCCCGTCCTCGGTCGGCGGCCGGCCGACCACGATGGACTGCAGCAGCGGGCGGCGGCGCATCGTGACGCAGTCGATGGTGAGCGCCGGGAAGGGCTCCTGCGGCGTGTAGAAGCCGGTGTGGTCGCCGAACGGGCCCTCGGGGAGCATCTCGCCGGGCTCCAGCCAGCCCTCCAGCACCACCTCGGCGTCGGCGGGCACCTGCAGCGGGACGGTCTTGCAGTCGACCATCTTCACCCGCTCGCCCTGCACGAAGCCGGCGAACAGGTACTCGTCGATGTCGCCGGGCAGCGGCGCGGTCGCGGCGTAGGTGACGGCGGGCGGGCAGCCGAAGGCGATCGCGACCGGCAGCCGCTCGCCGCGCTTCGCGGCGACGGCGGCGTGGTTGCGGCTGTCCTTGTGGATCTGCCAGTGCATGCCGATGGTGCGCCGGTCGTGCCGCTGCAGGCGGTACAGGCCGAGGTTGCGGACGCCGGTGTCCGGGTCCTTGGTGTGGGTGAGGCCCAGGTTGAAGAAGGAGCCGCCGTCCAGCGGCCAGGTGAAGAGGGCGGGCAGCTGCTCCAGGTCGACGTCGTCGCCGGTGAGGACGACCTCGTGGACGGGCGCGTCGGCGGTCTTCACGTTCTTCGGCGGCACGTGGGCCATCGAGGCGAGCTTGCCGAAGGCGTCCCGGAAGCCGGTGAAGCCCTGCGGCAGCTCGGGCCGGAGCAGGCCGGCGATCTTCTCCGAGATGTCGTCGGGGGACTTCAGGCCGAGGGCCTTGGCGAGCCGGCGCTCGGTGCCGAAGACGTTCATCGCCAGCGGCATGGACGCGCCCTTGACGTTCTCGAAGAGCAGCGCCGGGCCCTTGGCCTTCTGCACCCGGTCGACGATCTCCCCGATCTCCAGGTACGGGTCCACTTCGGTCTTGATCCGCTTGAGGTCGCCCTCGCGCTCCAGGGCGCGGAGGAAGGAGCGGAGATCGTCGTATGCCATGCCTGTCAGTATCCGACACCGGTTAACCTGGCCCCGCCAAGAGGGGCCCTGTTCGCCGTTCCGGGGGAGACCGACGCCGTGTTGAGAGTTGTGCCGCCGCTGCTTCTGCTCGCGCTCTGGGTGTGGGCGTTCATCGACTGCCTGACCACGCCGGAGGAGGAGGTCCGCTACCTCCCCAAGGTCGCCTGGGTGATCATCGTGCTGCTCTTCCCGCTGGTCGGGTCGATCGCCTGGCTGGTGGCCGGGCGCAACCGCGCGCGGTCCCGCGGCCGGGCCGTGCCCTGGCCGGCCGGCCCCACGGCGGGCTTCCCCGAGTACGAGCGGCCCGCGGAGCGCTACGTGGCCCCGGACGACAACCCGGAGTTCCTGGCCTCGTTGAAGAAGGACAACGCGCGGCACGAGGACATGCTCAAGCAGTGGGAGTCCGACCTCCGCCGGCGCGAGGAGGAACTGCGCCGAAAGGACGAGCCGGAGGACGATCCGCGCGGCTGAACCGAATTTGGCGCTTCCCTACCATCCGGGAGCCCGACGGCCGCCGCGCGCCGTAGGAACCGCACGCCCCCGGCCCGCCCCGCGGACCGGGGGCGAGCCGTGCGCGAACGCTCCCCGACACCCGTCCTGACCTGGGCGGTCGGGGGTCCGGCCACCCCCTGTGACGGACCCTGCGGACCCCCCGGCCGCACCCCCCGGGACGGTCGGCGCGGTGTGACCCACTGTGTGCCCTGTACAGCTTCTGGGGCCCGACCTTGTACGGAATCGACGCCGAGCGGCGGCGGCCCTCCCTCGTAGTGTCGTAGGTGAAGAAGTGTTCGCCGGAGCAGCAGCCGCGTACCGCAGGCCGCCTGCCGGGACAGTTCCCTCACACTTGGAGTGGTTCGAGATGACGGTTCTGCACGATGCGCCGGTCGGCGGAGAGATCCCCGCGATCCCGGCCGACGCGCGCGGGCGGGTGGCCGAGCTGCACGAGCTCCGGGAGCAGGTCCGGCGGGGTCCCAGCGAGAAGGCCACCGAGGCCCAGCACGCCAAGGGCAAGCTGACCGCCCGCGAGCGGATCGACCTGCTGCTGGACGAGGGCTCCTTCCGCGAGGTGGAGCCGCTGCGCCGGCACCGCGCCCAGGGCTTCGGCCTGGAGGCGAAGAAGCCGCACACCGACGGTGTGGTGGTCGGCTGGGGCACCGTGCACGGCCGGACGGTCTTCGTCTACGCGCACGACTTCCGGATCTTCGGCGGCGCGCTGGGCGAGGCCCACGCGCAGAAGATCCACAAGATCATGGACATGGCCATCGCGGCCGGTGCGCCGCTGGTGTCGCTGAACGACGGCGCCGGCGCCCGCATCCAGGAGGGCGTCACCGCCCTCGCCGGCTACGGCGGCATCTTCCAGCGCAACACCAAGGCCTCGGGCGTGATCCCGCAGATCTCGGTCATGCTCGGCCCCTGCGCCGGCGGCGCCGCCTACTCCCCCGCGCTCACGGACTTCGTGTTCATGGTCCGGGAGACCTCGCAGATGTTCATCACCGGCCCGGACGTCGTCCAGGCCGTGACCGGCGAGAAGATCACCCAGAACGGCCTCGGCGGCGCCGACGTGCACTCCTCGGTCTCCGGCGTCTCGCACTTCGTCTACGACGACGAGCAGTCCTGCATCGAGGAGGTCCGCTACCTCCTCTCGCTGCTGCCGCAGAACAACCGCGAGATGCCGCCGGCCAGCTCCACCGACGACCCGGTGGAGCGCCGCAACGAGAGCCTGCTCGACCTGGTGCCCGCGGACGGCAACCGCCCGTACGACATGCGCAAGGTCATCGAGGAGGTCGTCGACCACGGCGAGTACCTGGAGGTCCACGAGCGCTGGGCGACCAACGTCATCGTGGCCCTGGCCCGGATCGACGGGCACGTGGTCGGCCTGATCGCCAACCAGCCGCAGTCGCTGGCCGGCGTGCTCGACATCAACGCCAGCGAGAAGGCCGCGCGCTTCGTCCAGATGTGCGACGCCTTCAACATCCCGATCGTCACCCTGCTCGACGTCCCCGGCTTCCTGCCCGGTGTCGACCAGGAGCACGGCGGCATCATCCGGCACGGCGCGAAGCTGCTCTACGCCTACTGCAACGCCACCGTGCCGCGGATCTCGCTGATCCTGCGCAAGGCCTACGGCGGCGCCTACATCGTCATGGACTCCCGCTCCATCGGCGCGGACCTGTCGTTCGCCTGGCCGACCAACGAGATCGCCGTGATGGGCGCCGAGGGCGCCGCCAACGTGATCTTCCGCCGCGACATCGCCGCGGCCGAGGACCCGGAGGCGATGCGGGCCCAGAAGATCAAGGAGTACAAGAGCGAGCTGATGCACCCGTACTACGCGGCCGAGCGCGGCCTCGTGGACGACGTCATCGACCCCGCGGAGACCCGTCAGGTGCTCGCCGCCTCGCTCGCCATGCTCCGCACCAAGCACGCCGACCTGCCGAGCCGCAAGCACGGCAACCCTCCGATGTAACCGGTTCTTACGCCGATCGGAACCCGTCAGACTTCACCATGGGGGAGAAACAAGGACCATGAGCGCTTCCGCCGAACCCCTTGTCCGCATCGTCCGCGGCTCGCTGAACGCCGAGGAGCTGGCCGCCCTGACCGCGGTGCTGCTCGCCCGGGCCGCCACCGCCCAGCAGGCCGCCGCCCCGGCGGTCGAGCCGATCGCCAGCTGGCAGCGCCTGGAGCGCCGCCCGGCGTACTACTCGCCGGTCAGCTGGCAGCAGGCCGCCTGACACGCACCCGGGCCCCGCACGGTCACCGTGCGGGGCCCGGGTCGTTCACCGACGCGCTACGCGGCCGCGAGGGCGGCCGGACGGCCCTCGTGCATGGTCGACAGGTGCTCGGCGAGCAGCTGCGGGTCCTGGCCCAGCCAGAGCCGGACGGCGGCCCCGAGCACGATGCACGAGGAGCCGAGGCGCACCCCGGTGGTCTGGGCGATCCGGCCCGCCGCCGGGCCGAGCAGGTCGGCCAGGTCGGTCGGCAGCCAGACGGTCTGCGCGCACGGCGCGGGCGCCCGCAGGGCGGCCACCAGGCGGTAGGCGTCCTGGGCGCAGTGCAGGGTCGGCAGGATGTCCAGCAGACCGTCCGCGACGACCTCGGAGACGTCGCTGCGATGGCCCTGGGCCAGCCGGCGGAGCAGTGCTCTCTCCGCAGCGGTGATCCGGACGGTCAGCATGACCTCGTCGCTCTCCATGGCGGCCCCTCCTCGCGGCTGACTGGACGTCCTGGTCAACGACCGGACGGGCGATCCCTCACGGTTTCTTCGGTGGAACGGCCCCGCCCGGGGCGGCGGCCGGTGGCCGGCCGCCGCCCGCAGGCGTGCGGGCGGCCTCTCAGACGCCGGCGTACGAGTGCTTGCCGGTGACGAAGATGTTGACGCCGTAGTAGTTGAACAGCCAGCAGGCGAACGCCAACAGGGCCAGATAGGCCGCCTTTCGGCCCCTCCACCCGGCGGTGGCCCGGGCGTGCAGGTACGCGGCGTAGGCGACCCAGGTGATGAAGGACCAGGTCTCCTTCGGGTCCCACTCCCAGTACTTGCCCCAGGCCGCCTCGGCCCAGATCGCGCCGGCGATGATGGTGAACGTCCAGAGCGGGAAGACCAGGGCGTTGATCCGGTACGAGAGCTTGTCGAGGGTCGACGCGGCGGGCAGCCGCTCCCAGACCGAGACCGGGATGCGCAGCGGGCCGCCGGGCAGGCCGGCCTCGACCCGGCGCTCGTAGGAGTCCTTGCCGAGGTACAGCACGGTGGCCACGAAGGCCGCGTACAGCGCGCCGCCGCAGATGATCGCGGTGGAGACGTGGATGCCCAGCCAGTACGAGTGCAGCGCCGGGACGAGCTGCTCGGAGTCGGTGTAGAGCACCGAGACGGCGACGCCCAGGGTCAGCAGCACGGCCAGCACCACCGGCAGGCCCAGCCAGCGGACCTTCTTGCCCGCCACCAGCAGGCCCAGGTAGGCGAGCATCATGGTGAGCCCGAAGGCGCAGGAGAACTCGTACATGTTGCCCCACGGCCAGCGCATCACCGACAGGCCGCGGGTGAGCACGCCGCCGGCGTGCAGCAGGACGCCGAGGACGGTCAGCGAGACGGCGATCCGGCCCGCCAGGTCGCCCCGCTCGCTGGTGCCCGCGGCGCCGGGGCCGTCGGCCGCCGAGCCGTCGCCGCGGCCGCTGGTGACCACGGTGGCGCCGGCGTCGGCGAGGGCGGTGCGGGTGAGCGTGGTGGTGCCCCCGTCCGCGGTGGCCACCGTGACGGTGACCTTGCGGGCGGCGGACTTGGACTCCTCGGCGGCCAGGGTCGCGGCCAGCCCGCCGGACTGCTCGGCGGAGCGGATGGCGATCGCGCCCTTGCTGCCGAACGTCCACTCGAAGAGGTGGGCGAACATCGCCAGGGTGTACACGGCCATCGCCGAGTAGATCAGCTTGTTGGAGAGGTCGGCCAGATGAGGGTCGACCGAGGCGAGATTCACCGTCTACTCCTTGGAGTCCGGGTCTGCGGGGGTTGCCGGTGCGGGGTTTGCCGGTGCGGGGACGGCGGCGGGCTCCGGCCCGTCCGTCATGGTGTCCGGGTCGGGCTCGTCGAGGGCCGGGGCGTCGTCCTGGAGGTCGACGGCGAACTCGGCGAGCTCCTCGGCCGTGCGGGCGGACTCGCTGCGGGCGAGGCCGGCCAGCTCGACCAGCGTGCTGCCGTCCGGGGAGGCGGTGGCGCGGACCCAGATCCGGCGGCGCTGCACGAACAGCGAGCCGATCAGGCCGAGGATCGCGCAGACCGCGCCGGCGAGCGCGACCGCGTTGCCCGGGCGGTGGGAGACGTTGAAGCTGGCCCACTGCTGGTAGCCGTCGAAGGTGACGGTGCCGTAGCCGTCCGGCAGCTCCCAGCCCTGGCCGGGCTTGAGCTTGACGCGGGCGATGTCGCCGTCCTGCTTCAGCTGGGTCATGTGGCTGGTGTCGAGCTGGTAGACGTTCTGCGGCAGGCCGGAGTCGGTGCCGAGGTCGCCGGCGAAGGCGGTGAGCACCAGCATCGGCTCGGCGGCGTCCGGGAAGAGCGAGATCGGGCCGGTCTTCTCGAAGTTCACCGGCGCGGTCGGCAGGAAGTACCCGTTGAAGCCCAGGTCGACGTCCTTGCCGTCCTTCTTGCCGTAGTCGCTGACCTTGATCACGCCGGTGGAGGTGAGGTTGCTGTCCTGCGGCAGGAAGGGCGTGGGGCCCTTGTAGACGACCTCGCCCTTGGCGTTCTTCACGGTGACGACCGGCGCGTAGCCGTGGCCGATCAGGAAGACCTTGGAGCTGCCGATCTCCAGCGGGTGGTTGACCTCGATGTCGCCCTTGGTCAGCTTCTTGTCGTCGGCGCCCGTCCAGTACCGGATGTGCGCGGTGAACTGGCGGGCGCTGCCGATCTGCTCGCCGGAGGTCTGGTAGCGGGCGGTGAAGCCGTCCAGCTTGAAGCCGAAGGCGTCCAGGTCGTCGACGGTGTAGAAGGCGGAGCCGGTGAAGTCGTCGTACTGGGTGGTGGTGTTGGCGAATCCCTGGCCCTCGATCATCAGCTTGCCGCCCTGGCCGCTGCCCAGGCTGGCCCAGGCGAAGCCCGCCAGCAGGGCGAACAGCGAGAAGTGGAAGAGCAGGTTGCCGACCTCGCGCAGGTAGCCCTTCTCCGCGGCGACCGCGCCGCCGGCGGAGGTGGCCCGGAAGCGACGCTTGCGCAGCAGCCGGTGCGCGGCCGCGTTGACCGCCTCGGGGTCGGCGTCGGTCCGCCAGGCGGCGTAGACCGGCATCCGGGTCAGGTTGCGCGGGGCGGCCGGCGGCTGGGCGCGCAGCACGCCGACGAACTGCCAGGTGCGCGGGACGATGCAGCCGGCCAGCGAGACGAACAGCAGGATGTAGATCGCCGAGAACCAGACCGAGCTGTAGACGTCGAACAGCTGGAGCTTCTCGTAGAGCGGGGTGATGCCCTGGTGGGCGGCCTTCCAGGTCTGCACCTTGAAGGCGTTCTGGCTGTTCTGCGGGATCAGCGAGCCGGGGATCGCCGCCAGCGAGAGCAGGAAGAGCAGGATCAGCGCGACCCGCATCGAGGTGAGCTGGCGCCACGTCCAGCGGACCCAGCCGAGCACGCCGATGCCGACCGGGGCCTCCGCCTCCTCGGGGGCGGTGCTGAGGCGCTCGACGTCGGCCTCGCCGTCGTCGGTGGTCACGGTCCTGGTGTCGCTCACGGTCAGATTCCGATCGTGGTGTCGCCGCTGAGTTGCCGCATGTGGTCGATCAGGACGTCCCACACGCCGGTGACCAGGAGCAGGCCGACCGCGACGAGCATGCCGCCGCCGATCCGCATCACCCACTGGTAGTGCTGCTTGACCCAGCCGAACGCCCCGAGCGCCTTGCGGAAGGCGAGCGCGGCAAGGATGAACGGTACGCCGAGTCCGGCGCAGTACACCGTCATCAGCAGTGCGCCGCGCCCGGCGCTGGCCTGGGCGGCCGAGAGGTTGAGGATCGACGAGAGCGTCGGGCCGATGCAGGGCGTCCAGCCCACGCCGAAGACCAGACCCAGCAGCGGGGCGCCGGCCAGCCCGATCGCCGGGCGGCGGTGGGTGCGCACCTCGCGGTTGGTGAAGCCGGGCAGCAGCCCCATGAAGGCGAGGCCCATGAGGACGGTCAGCGCGCCCAGCACGATGTTGATGGTGCGCTGGTACTGCTGGAGGGTGTTGCCGAAGAAGCCGAAGAGCGCGCCGGTGGAGACGAACACGGCGGTGAAGCCGAGCACGAACAGCAGTGCGCCGAGCAGCATGCGCCCGCGGCGCGCCCCCTTGGCGTCGGCGAGGTCGACGGCGGAGAAGCCGGTGACGTAGCTGAGGTAGCCGGGGACGAGCGGCAGCACGCAGGGCGAGAAGAAGGAGAGCAGCCCCGCGGTGAGGGCGATCGGCAGGGCGAGGACGAGGGCCCCGCTGAAGACCGTCTCGTTGGTGCCGAAGGCCGCGAGCGCGCTCACTTCTGCTCCGCGAGGACCGGGGTGATCATCTTCTCCAGGTCCTCGGTGGAGAGGGCGCGCATCGCGCGGGCGGCGAGCCCGCCCTCCCGGTCGACCACGATGGTGGTCGGGATGGACTGCGGGTTGAGGCTGCCCTTGGGGAAGCGCAGGATCTGGGTGCCGTCCGGGTCGTACAGGCTCGGGTAGGTGATGCCGGTCTGCTGCTCGAACCGGATCGCGTTGGCCGGGTCGACGTCCCGGGTGTTGATGCCGAGGAACTGGACGCCCTTGTCCTGGTACTTCTGGGCGACCTCCTGGAGGTTCTTGCCCTCGGCGCGGCACGGGCCGCACCAGGAGCCCCAGACGTTGAGGACGACGACCTTGCCCTTGTAGTCGGCGAGCGCGACCGGCTTGCCGTCCAGGGTCTTGCCGTCGATCGCGGGCGCCGGCGTCCGGGAGCCGGGGGCGGCGGTGGCGATGCCGGCCTTGCCGGTGATGAAGCCGGCCTGCCCCCCGCCGTCGGAGGTACCGGAGCTGCAGGCGGTCAGTGCGAGCGCGGCGGCGGCACCGAGCGTGGCGGCCAGGCGGGTGCGGCGGCGGGTCGTCCCAGACATGTGAAAAGTTTCGCATGGGACTTTGGGCAGGTTTGAGGGGGTCCGACGTTACGGGTCGAACCCCCTCTGACCTGCAGTTTCTGCACTTATGATCCGCTTATCCCAGGCATTTCACCGCTGTGTCGGCGGTCACTCGGGAATGCGCGGGCGCCCCGGCGGAAGGCCTCCGCGAGAGGGCCTCCGCGTCAGGCGCCGAAGCTCTTGCCGACCGGCTTGGACTTGCCGCCCTTGCCCACCAGGTGGGCCGGCAGCAGGTCCCGGGCCGGCTCGCGGTAGCCGATCGAGACGATCCGGTCGCCCTCGTAGGTGAAGCTGGTCAGCGAGGCCAGCGAGCACTGCCGGTTGCGCGGGTCGTGCCACAGCCGCCGGCGCTCGGCGAACGAGCGGACGATCCAGATCGGCAGCTGGTGGCTGACGCAGACCGCCTCGTGCCCGCGCGCGGCGTCCCGGGCCGCGGCGAGCGCGCCCATCATCCGCACGACCTGCTCGATGTACGGCTCGCCCCAGGACGGCTTGAACGGGTTGGTCAGGTACTTCCAGTGGCCGGGGTTCTTCAGCGAGCCGTCGCCGACGCCGAAGGTCTTGCCCTGGAAGATGTTGTCCGCCTCGATCAGCCGCTCGTCGACGGCCACCTCCAGGCCGTGCGCCTTGCCGATCGGCTCGGCCGTCTCCTGGGCGCGCTCCAGCGGCGAGGCCACCACGTGGGTGATGTCCCGGTCCGCGAGGTGCTCGGCGACCCGGTCGGCCATCTGCCGGCCGAGCTCGGAGAGGTGGTAGCCGGGGAGGCGCCCGTAGAGGATGCCCTCCGGGTTGTGCACCTCTCCGTGGCGCATCAGGTGGACGACGGTGGTCTCGCTCACACGGCCTCCTCGGTGGCCTCGGCGGCGGCCCGGGCGGCCGCGGGCAGGGCTGCGGCGATCCGCTCGATCGCCCGCTCGTCGTGGGCCGACGAGACGAACCAGGACTCGAAGGCCGAGGGCGGCAGGTAGACGCCCTGGGACAGCATCGAGTGGAAGAAGGAGTTGAAGCGGAACGCCTGCTGGCGGCGGGCCGCGTCGTAGTCGGTGACCTGCTCCTCGGTGAAGAACACCGAGAACATGCTCCCGGCCTTCTGCAGGCGGTGGGCCACGCCCTCCTTGGCGAGCGCCTCGGCGACCAGGCCGGAGACCTGCTCGGCGACCCGGTCGACGGCGGCGTACACCTCGTCGGTGCAGTTGCGCAGCTGGGCGAGGCCCGCCGCGGTGGCGATCGGGTTCCCGGAGAGCGTGCCGGCCTGGTAGACCGGGCCGGCCGGGGCCAGGTGCGCCATGACGTCGGCACGGCCGCCGAAGGCCGCGGCCGGGAAGCCGCCGCCCATGACCTTGCCGAAGGTCAGCAGGTCCGGCGCCCAGCCCTCGTGCGCGGCCTCCAGGCCGTACCAGCCGGCCTTGGAGACGCGGAAGCCGGTCATCACCTCGTCCGAGACGAACAGCGCGCCGTCGGCCCGGCAGAGCTCGGCCAGGCCCCGGTTGAAGCCGGGCAGCGGCGGGACGACGCCCATGTTGCCGGGCGAGGCCTCGGTGATCACGCAGGCGATCTCGCCGGGGTGCGCGGCGAAGGCCTGCCGGACGGCCTCCAGGTCGTTGTACGGCAGCACGATGGTGTCGCCGGCCTGGGCGCCGGTGACACCGGGGGTGTCCGGCAGGGCGAAGGTGGCCACGCCGGAGCCTGCGGCGGCCAGCAGCGCGTCCACGTGGCCGTGGTAGCAGCCGGCGAACTTCACGACCTTCGAACGGCCGGTGAAGCCGCGCGCGAGCCGGATCGCCGACATGGTCGCCTCGGTGCCGCTGGAGACCAGGCGGACCTGCTCGACCGGTGCCACCCGCGCGGTGATCTCCTCGGCCAGCTCGACCTCGCCCTCGCCGGGGGTGCCGAAGGAGGTGCCGCGGACGACCGCCCGCTGCACCGCCTCGATCACCGCCGGGTGCGCGTGGCCGAGGATCATCGGGCCCCAGGAGCAGACCAGGTCGACGTACTCGCGGCCGTCGGCGTCGGTCAGGTAGGGGCCGCTGCCGGACACCATGAAGCGGGGGGTTCCGCCGACCGCCCGGAAGGCCCGGACTGGCGAGTTCACGCCACCCGGGGTGACGACGGAGGCGCGCTCGAACAGCGACCGGGACTGCGGAGCCTCGTACGGATAGCTCGGGGGACTGGTCCGCGGGTCGCCATCGGACCCGCTCTCGGGGTTGCTCACGGGGTTGGTCACCTGAACATGCTCTCAAATCGTGTCCTTGCTCTCCGCATGCCGGACCCGATCATCTGGAACGATGATCCGTGTGCTGCTGCCTCGGCAGGGGGTTCGGACTGTACGGTTGTCCGTGCGACCGTCGCGAAGGAGTCCGGCCCGTGGGCCGGGAGTCCGGGCACAGCGGGGCGCACGTCCCGGATCGGGCCGACGGACGCCGGGGGGCGACCGTTCGAACCGGCCGGCGGACCGCGGCGACGCGGTCACTGGGCGGTGCGGCTCGCGGTGTGTACGGCGGCACGAGACGGGTAAGTGGCACGTTCGGAGGGACACCGGGCGTGTGGGGGTCTGTCGATTCCGGCGAATTCCGGTGAGGATGGTCCGAGTGTCCGAGGCGCAGGACGGCTTCGAGGAGGCCACGGGTGGCCCCCGTCCCTCCGCGGAGGCCGCGCACGGCGGGGGTACGGGTACAGGCGGCAGGGGAAGGCGGGGCGAGGGACGCGTGGGAGTCACCTACAAGTACTTCGGCGCACCCGACCGTGCCACCGCGGCGAGAGTCCCCACCGCGCTGGGCCCCGGCGGTCTCGGCCTGGACGCCGGGGAGCTCGGCTCGCTGGGCCGGCTCGGCGACCTGATGGAGACGAGCGGCTCGCTCAACGGCCACCTCTCCACCAAGATCAAGCCCGAGACGATGAGCGCGATGGTGCTCACCGGCATCCAGGGCGTTCCGCTGCACCAGGTCCCGCCGCTGGAGCTGGTCGTGCTGCACCCCGACTACGCGGTCGTGCAGCTGCCGCACAACGTGGTCGAGCCGCTGCGCAAGGCGGACGAGACCCAGCTCGGCGCCGCCGCCTTCATCTGGTCGACCGTGCCGGACCGGCGCGGCCCGCGCGACGCCTTCGTGATCTACCAGATGCTGCACGAGTGGCAGGACTTCGCCAACCGCCTGCACGACGCCGGCCACCAGCTGTACTGCCTGGTCTGGCCGTAGGCCCCTCCTCCGGACCCGGGACCGGACGCCGGCCCGGGTGGGTCCGGGCGTCCCTCGGCATGCCGCCCCGCGAGCACCCGCAGTGCGTCGGCACGCGACAGGGGGCGCGCGGAGGCTCCCGGCAGCCGGGTGATGCCTCCGCGCGCCCCCCTGCGGGCGGCCGGTACTGCGCGGCCGGTCCTACTCCTCGGCCGGCGGCCGGACGGCGGTGAAGGCGGCGAGCGCCTCGGCGATCAGCGACTCGGCGGCCGCGCGGTCGACGCCGAGCCCGGAGAGCGGGCCCTCGCCGTCCTCCAGCTCCAGCAGGGCGAAGAGGATGTGCTCGGTGCCGACGTAGTTGTGACCCAGCCGCAGGGCCTGACGGAAGGTCAACTCCAGCGCCTTGCGCGCCCGGGCGTCGTACGGGACGAGCTCGGGCCGCTCGTCCGCCGCCGGCGGGAGGGCCGCCGCGGCCGCCTCGCGGACGGCCTCCGGAGTGACCCCCTGGGCGGCGAGCGCCCGGACGGCGAGACCGTCCGGCTCGGCGAGCAGGCCGAGCACCAGGTGCTCGGGGGTGACCTCGGCGTTGCCGGCGGCGCGGGCCTCGTCGTGGGCGGCCGCCACGGTGTTGCGGGCCCGCGGGGTGAAGCGGCCGAAGCCCTGGCTCGGGTCGAGGTCGGAGGGCGCGCCCGGGTCCTTGGGGACGAAGCGCTTCTGCGCGGCCTGCCGGGTGACCCCCATGCTCCTGCCGATGTCGGTCCAGGAGGCGCCGGAGCGCCGGGCCTGGTCCACGAAGTGGCCGATGAGGTGGTCCGCGATCTCGCCGAGGTGCTCGGCGGCGAGGACGGCGTCGGCGAGCTGGTCGAGCGCGCCGGTGTGGACCTGCTTGATGGCCTCGATGAGGTCGTCGAGGCGGACGGGATGCGTCAACTGGACCGGATTCACCATGCGTCAACCTTAGGTTGACAGTCCAGGGGTGTCAACCGTCGGTTGACACTCCTGGTTCGGGTGCGCCGGGCTCCTCGGCCGTCAGCCGCCCTCCCACCAGCGGGGTGCGGCGTCGTCCGGCGTCCGCGGGCTGGCGAAGTGGAAGGGCACGCCGAGGCGGTCGGCCAGCTCCCGGCCGACCCGGTCCGCCTCGACAGCCTCCGGCCAGGGCGGCACCGCACCGTTGAAGAGCCGCAGGTCACCGCCGCCGCGGAGGACGGCCAGCCGGTGCTCGGCACACGGCTCGGCGGCCACCGCGAGGAGGACGACGAACCAGCCGAAGGTGTCGCCGTCCCACACCGCCTCGATCGCCCCGACCCGGAAGGGCAGACCGGCGACGGCCGCGACCAGGCCCTCGGCGTCCGGAGGCGCCGTGGGCTCCCACGGGGCGGGGGCGCCGAGCAGCTGCCGACGGGCCTCGACCACGTCGAGCGCGGCGTGGATCCCGGGCCGCTCCCGGCCGGGGCTGCCGTCGAAATCGTCGCGGACGGCCTTGACCGCCCGGATCACGTGCCCGCGGGCCAGCCAACCGTCCACCTCGGCCCGCGCCCCGGCGCCGAGGTCCTCCCAGGTCACCGCTCCTCCTCGTCCCACTCCTCCTCGTCCCACTCCAGCGGCTCGGGCTCGTACGGGTCCGGCTGCTCCACCCAGCCCGCCGCCAGCACCAGCCGGGAGGTGCGGTGCACGGCGAGGAAGCCGAAGGGACGGTCCGTGGTGAACTCCACCCGGCGGACCCGGTACGGCGGTGGCGCCGGCGCACTGCCCACGGCCACCCCCAGTGCGGTGACCGCCGCGGCGCGGAAGCCCAGTGCGCCGAAGGTCGCCGTCGCCGACTGCGCGGCCGCCCGGACTTCGAGCGGCGGATCCGCACAGATCCCCGGGAGATGGCCGCTGCCGTCCGGCTCCTGCCGGGAGACCGTACCGAGCCCGAAGCGGCCGGCGTCCGCCAGCAGATCGTGCTCGGCCGTCACCGTGAACCGGGCGACCTCCGCCATCAGCTGATGCCGTGGAACCTCGCTGCGGACGGCGCGGACCCGGACCCCGGGACCGGCCTCGCCGTACGGCAACAGATCCCCCGTCACCCGGCGGTGCCGGCCCGCGAGGATGCCGAGCCCACCGCCGAGCACCTCGCCCGGGCGGGCGTTCTCCTCGCCGACGAGCAGGTGGACGTCGATCCCGCCGGCCCCCAGGACCCGCAGCTCGGAGACCGGCCCGGCGGGCGTCCCGGCCACGGCGACCCGGTCCAGCAACGAGGTGAACCGGTAGAGGCCGGCGAACTCCCGGTCGGCCCACGGGCCCGTCCCGGGGCACAGGACGCCCGCCTTGAACGGGCGGATCCAGTCGGTGCGGACGGCGAGCGCCGAGGCCAGCAGGAGGATCGTGTCCGGCTGGACCCGGAGCGGGAACTCCTCGATCTGCCCGTCCGTGTGGCGGGCCGCCCAGGCGTCCAACTGCGGCTGGATCTCCGGGCCGGTGAGCGACTGGTGGAGATGGGCCGGGAGGCCGGCCGTCCACTCCGGGGAGACCCGCAGCGCGGGCGCCGTCCACAGCCCGACCGCCGCAGCCACCCCGGGCAACCGGCCCAGAGCGCCCAGCAGTTCACGGGCCCGCTCGGCAGCCGACGCGGCCGGCACCCCGAGCGCGTCGGCCAGCTCCTTGCCCGCGGCCCCGTCCGCCCCGGAGGCGAGCGCGGCCAGCAACGGCCACAGCCCGGCCGCGGTGAACACCGTGCCCCCGGCCGTCGGAACGCCCCGCGCCCAGCGCTCGGTCAGCGAATTGACGGCCCGTACCGTCGTGGTCGAAAGCATGCTCCCCGCCCTGCCGCACCGATGGTGCGCCGCAGCATAGGCACCCCCCACGAACCTGACCACCGGATTTCCGGGTGCACCGACGCCCAGCCGCGCCTACCCTGCCGGGCATGACCAGGCCCTACCGGTACGTCGGACCACCGGACATCGCGCTGAAGGCCCGGACTGCACCGCCCGGGGTGCCCGTCCGGACGGCGGCGGACCTCGCCGACTGGCTGGGTGGCCGCGAACCGGACGAGTTGCGCGAGCCCGTCACCTTCGTGGTGGACGAGCGGGGCGTGCTGCTGCTCGCACCGCGGCGCAGCGAGCACGTGGCCTGCGCGGGCGGCCGACCCGTCCTGGCGGCGGGCGAGATCGCCTTCGTCCGTGGCCCGGGCGACGGTTGGGAGGTCTCCTCGGTCACCAACCAGTCCACCGGCTACGCCCCTGGGGGCAGGTGCTTCCCCTCGGTGGCGGCGGCCGTGGCGGCGCTGGGGCTGACGCCGCCGGACCGCTTCGACCCGGTGTTCGTGTTCCGCCGCTGCCCGGCCTGCCGGGAGCTCAACGTGGTGCGCGAGGAGGACTTCCACTGCGCGCCGTGCGGCGCCGCTCTGCCGCACGCATGGAACGTGGACGAGCGCTGAGCCGGGCTGTGGCGGACGGGACACGGGCAGTGCCCCGTCCGCCGACCGGTGGTCAGTTCGGGAGGTAGGAGATGCCGAGCTTGTCGAGCTGCCAGAGCTGGTCGGGGGTGCCGGTGTCCTGGGCGAGGGCGAGGGTGCGGTTGCCCTGGGGGTCGAGGGTGGTGGTGGCGGTGACGAGCTTGGTGCGGTCCTGGGAGTCGGCGATCCGGTAGCGGCCGTCCGCGGTGGGCAGCAGCAGCCAGTGCTGGTTGCCGCCGCCGTGGCAGTGCCACTGGACGAGCCGGGTGCCGGGGGCGGTGGAGCCGCCGGTGGCGTCCAGGCACATGGACGTGTTGGCGGTGGAGGCGAGTTCGAAGCTGCCGCCGGCCGCCGCGCGCAGCAGGAAGGACTGGTTGAGGCCGCCGGTCGGCCGGTAGGTGATGGCGGCCCGCCCGTCGGTGGCGTCGCCGTAGGTGCCGCCGCCGGCGATGTCGAGGGCCCGGCCGGTGGCCGCGTCGGTGAGCCGGTACCAGGAACCGTCCTCGGGGGTGTCCGGGAAGGGCTGTCCAGCGGTCAGCGGGGCGATCGAGGTGGTGTTCGTCCGGTCGAGCGAGCAGTAGGCCTGGTCGAGCGCGGGCCGGCGGTAGAACTGGGCGAGGCAGGCGGCCTCGCCGCGGTAGCCGGCCACCCGCAGGTGGTACGACTGCCGGACCATGTTCATGCACACCCCGGGGATCCCGATCTCCTGGTCGCAGCCGTTGCGGGTGCGCTCGGAGACGTCGATGACGTCGCCGTTGGTGTACTCGTACGGCGAGCTCGTCCAGCGGGCGCAGACCTCGTGGCCGTAGCTGACCCGCCGCTGGTCGAGGTAGCGCACGCCGGGCACCCGGCCGGCCGCCTCGCGCAGCGCGTCGCTGAAGGCCGGGACGACCAGGTTGTGGCCCCAGGCGAGGTCCTCGGGGAAGGCCGGGCAGCCGTCCGCGATCTTGCCGAGGTAGTCGTTGCGCCGGATGTCGGGCGTGATCGGCGTGAAGTACGACTGGTAGACCAGCTGGTAGGAGGAGTCGGCGTAGCCGGCCCGGCGCATGGTGGCCCGGACGTTGGTCAGCGCGGCGGCGACCTTGGGCTTGACCCGCTCGGCGCGGGCGGCGATCTCGGCGGTGCCGATGGTGTCCCGGCAGCCCTGCGACTTGGGCACCGGGAAGTACTGGCCGAGGCAGGCGAGCATGATGCCGCTGAAGTCGAAGTCGTCGTTGGCGCCGATCGTGACGACCACCATCTTCACGTCGTACTCGGCCGCGGCGTCGGCGAGTTGGACGTCCTGCTTGGGCTCGCCGAAGTCGCCGCTGCCCGGTCCGGTGATCTTCGCCAGCTCGGGGTCGCTGACCAGGTCGCCGGTCTGTGCGCCGGAGCAGGCGAGGTCGAGCGGGACGAGGTCGAGGAGTCCGGTGAGGAAGATCTCCGACCTGGTGGAGCGGTGGCAGTAGTTGCCGGGGGTGTCGGTGCCGGGCACGTAGTCGTCGCCGGTGTCGGTGCCGGCGCCCTCGCCGGAGATGGCGCTGTCGCCGAGGGCGACGATCGCGGCGGGGCGGGCCCCGACACCGTCGGCGGCCCGGGCGGGGGCGGCGGCCGGCAGGCCGGCGAGGCCGAGGACGGCGGCGAGCAGGGCGGCGGCCGGAAGTCCGGCGGCGCGGCGTCTGCGGAGGCCGGGCAGGGGTGAGCTTCTCACGCGTGACTCCCGTGGGGGTGGGGGCCGCACGGCGGGGACCGGGCGGTGGAGCGGTGCGTGGTGCCGGTGGTGCGTGGTGCTGGTGCCGGTGGCGCGGTCCCGCGGCGCGGCTGTGGGGCCGGGGCGCGGAACTCCGGTGCGGGACAGAAAATATGAGCCTGGCTCACATGCTAGGAACTGACACCTCGTCCAACAAGCCTCGGCGCACGACGGAACGGGCCGCCGCCCGGCCCCAGGAGGAAGGGGCGCGGGCGGCGGCCCGGTGCGTGCGGACCCGGCCGGCGGACCGGCCGTCGGGCGTGGGACCCGGTCAGCCGACGTTCGCGCAGGAGTTGCCGAACGCCGGGTTCAGCAGGCCGATGACGTCGATCGAGTTGCCGCACAGGTTGACCGGCACGTGCACCGGAACCTGGATGTTGTTGCCCGAGGCGACACCCGGGGAACCGGCCGCGACGCCCTCGGCCCCGGCGCTCGCCATGGCGGTGCCGGCACCGGCAGCGACGATGCCCACAACGGCGGCGCCGACAGCGGCGGCCTTCTTGACGCTCATATGAGTCTCCTCGTAGTTCAGGTCTTCCATGGGCCGCTCGGGTGGACCGCTCGGGCTCCGCACGGAAGGGCACGGGGCGTGCACCGGGCCCAACGAGGCCTGCTCGGTGCGGTACCGAACAGACCGGCACATTCACCCGGACGTAGTAGTGAAGGCATTCGGGTGATCGTGGGATCAGCCCGTTTCCCCCGGCGGCCGCGGTCGTTCTTCCCTGCGTACCGGCTCGACCGGTCCGGCCCGGGGATCCCGGTCCGGCCGGCCCCTCCCGCCCGGGCGGGCCTGCGGCGCCCCACGGCCCGCGGCACGCCAGGCGCGGGACTCGCGAACAGAAAGAGACTGCACCATGCGCAAGATCGCCTACGGCGCGCTCGGCACCGCGGCCGCGGCCGCCATGCTGTTCGGCGGCGCGGCCACCGCGTCCGCCTCGGGCGCGACGGCCGAGGGCGTCGCCGCCGGCTCCCCCGGTGTGCTGTCCGGCAACCTGCTCCAGGTCCCGGTGCACGTCCCGGTCAACGTCTGCGGCAACACCGTCAACGTGATCGGCCTGCTGAACCCCGCGTTCGGCAACGCCTGCGCCAACATCTGACCCCGGTCCGCCCTCCGGCGGCCCCCGCCGGCCCGCGGGCCGGCCCCAGGACTCCCAGGAGCAGCCGCGAGGCGCCTCCTGGCGGCGCCGCGGTGCCACCGGATTCCCGGCCGTGCGGGAACCGGTGGCGGCGCACACGACCGCATGCGGCCGACGGCTCGCCCAAGCCACGGGCGACACGCGCCAGTTGAGCCGCGGGGGTGACAATCACGGAGCATCCAGGAAATGTCGGGCGATGATTTCGATTCGCCCGGCGCCCGGCGTCCACCAGGAAATCCGGGCACGAACCTAAGGACAATTCCATGCGCACGTTCAAGAAGGCCACCGTCCTCACCGTCGCCGCCGTCGGCCTGGTCGCCTCCGGCGCCGGCGTCGCCGCCGCCAGCTCCGGCGCCGAGGGCGTCGCCGCCGGCTCCCCCGGCGTGCTGTCCGGCAACCTCGTCCAGGTCCCGGTGCACGTCCCGGTCAACCTGTGCGGCAACACCGTCAACGTGATCGGCGCCCTGAACCCGGCGTTCGGCAACTCCTGCGCCAACGCCGGCTGACCAGCCGTCGGCTGACGCCGTGTCCGCGCCGCACCCGGCCCCGCCGGGTGCGGCGCACCCTCCCCGTGTGTGATTAGGAGATCGACTCCCATGCAGAACGTGAAGAAGGCCGCCGTTCTCACCGCCGCGGCCGGCATCGTGCTCGGCGGCGCGGGCGCCGCCAGCGCCAGCTCCGGCGCGCAGGGCGTCGCGGCGGGCTCGCCCGGCGTGCTGTCCGGCAACCTGCTCCAGGTGCCGGTGCACGTGCCGGTGAACGTCTGCGGCAACTCGGTCAACGTGGTCGGCCTGCTGAACCCGGCGTTCGGCAACACCTGCGCCAACGTGGACGCGCCGCCGGAGGTCAAGGAGGAGGACTGCTGATCACCGCGATCGGCACGACTCGTGCGTCTGCCCCCCGGCCGCCGGCCGGGGGGCAGTTCGCGTAGCCGCGGCGGACCGGCCGGCGGCCACCCATCCCACCGACAGAAGGATCCCCATGGTGCTGAAGACGGCCCGAACCGGACTGCTGGCCGCGCTCGGCGCGGCTGCCGCGGTGGGCGCGGCTGCCGGCCCGGCCGCTGCCGCCGAGCAGACCGCCCCGGCCGGACTGCCCCGGCCCACCGCCCAGTTGCAGTCCCCCGACACCGGGCAGGTGGTCGGCGGCACGACCGGTGCGCTCGGCTACGCGGTGGCCCCGGTGAAGAACCTGCGGCTCGACCCGTGGGCGCAGTCCTCCGCGGACGTGCTGAACAACGGCGTGGCCGTCCAGCCCGACAACGGGGTGCCGGCGGTGGGCACCGCACCGCTGACCTCGCCGCTGAGCGCGGGCGGCGGCCCGCAGAGCCTGCCGGTGGTCGGCCCGGCGCTCGGCCTGCTGCCCGGCTGAGCGGCGGCCGTCCGCGGACACGGCGGCACGGCGGGAGTCCGGCACCCTCGGGGGTGCCGGGCTCCCGGCGTTCCGCCGCACGGATCAGAACGCGGGCTGCGCCAGCACGTCGGAGGAGAGCGCCCCGGTGGCGGCCGCGGTCAGGTTGCCGACGGTGTCGGTGACCGAGACCCGCTGGTCGTCGCCGCCGAGCGAGGCCTTGGCGCCGGGTACCGCCTGCACCGGCGCGGTGACCAGCTGCGGGTCCAGCTCGCCGAAGGAGAGCGCGCCGTCCGCGAACTCGCCGCTGTGGTCGGTCGCGTAGCGCAGCGGCTGGCCGAGCTCCAGGGCCGGGCCGGCCGTCCGGATCGGGGCGGCGGGCACGTTGAGGACGGCCTGGCCGAGCTCGGTGCTCTGGTCGGCGGCGGGCAGCGGCACCACCGCGTCGACGGCCGGGCCGACCCGGCCGGCGTTGACCGCGGGGACGATCCGGTCCGGGACGAGCTGGGCGCCCGGGTGCTCCTCGGGCACCGGCGGCTGCAGCGGCGAGGCGGGCAGCCCGCCGGAGAGCGTTCCGGTCTGGGTGAGCAGCGGCAGCGGCACGTTGAACGGCACCTCCTGGCCCGCCAGGCCGTTCTCGACGGCCGCCACCTCGCCGGGGGTCATCGGCCGGGCCTCGGCCGCGCCCTGCGCGGAGACGACGCCGGCACCGACCGCGAGCAGCAGGGCGCCGGTCGCCCGCTTGGAGAGCTTCATGCAATTCACCGTTCTGTCCGAGTGCGTTCTACCGGGGCGGTTCCGCAGGAAGAGCCCCGCGGAAAAGCAATCTGCGCAACGACCGACCACCGGCGTGATTGCGTCGGTTAACCGCTACGGGCTAATAGTCGGACTGGAATACCGCCGACCTGATGATCAATCAGACGCCTGCGAAGAATCTGCGTAACTTTCCCGGCGGTCACTCTTTGAATGGGATGTCGCAGCTCGACGGCGACGCGACCGGATCAGACCAACACCGCGCACGGCCGCCGAGCCGCCGCACCCGAGCGTTTCAGAGAGGTATCCCATGCTGAAGAAGACCTTCGCGGGCCTCGGCCTGGCAGCCGCCGCCCTCGCCACCGCCGCGGCCCCGGCCGGCGCGATCGGCAACGCGGACGGCTCCGCCGGCTCGATCCAGGGCAACGGCGGCACCAACGCCACCGGCACCTGGGGCAACCACAGCCCCAACTTCCACTTCGCCGACAACCCGAACGTCTGCCTCCCCGAGATCCACAACATCGGCGTGGCCGTGCTCGGCGTGGCGGTCCCGGTCGAGGTCGACGCCCTCAACAACCAGCCCAAGCAGACCTGCGTGGTCGGCCAGGGCACCCTCGGCAGCGGCGACGGCGGCGTCTCCCACCTGATCGGCTGACGCCCGCCCGCTGCGCCCGCGGGGCCCGTGCGCCCCGCCCCCGCACCTCCCGGTGCGGCCGCTCCCCCGGTCGCACCGGCGCAGAACGGCCGGCGTGAGCCACCCGCCGGACCGAGGCTCCACTCCCTACCGAAGATCCCACGAAGGAACGCAGAAATGATCAAGAAGGCTCTCGCCGCCGCCGGCGTCGCCGCCGCCGGTGTCGCCATGGCCGCCGCCCCCGCGATGGCGATCGGCGACGCCGACGGTGCTGCCACCTCCATCCAGGGCAACGGCGGCACCAACGCCACCGGCACCACCGGTGACCACAGCCCGAACTACCACACGCTGGACAACCCGAACCTCTGCCTGCCCGAGGTCCACAACATCGCGGTCGGCGCGGTCGTCGGCCTCGCCGTGCCGATCGAGGTCCCGGTCCTCAACAACCAGCCGCAGCAGACCTGCGTGGTGGGCCAGAACACCGTGGGCAGCGGCGACGGCGGCGTGTCCCACCTGATCGGCTGATCCTGCCGGTCCGATCTGCCGCCGGGCCCGGGGGAGCCGCTCCTCCGGGTCCGGCGGTTGCCGTTCCCCGGCCGGGCGTCCACCGGCCGGGCCGCGGTCACCCCTCCCCGGCCGTCCGCCGGGACCGCTCCGCACGGCGGTCCCGGCGGGGCGTCCGGGTGACGGTGTGTCGTACCGGGCGCGTGGTTGCCGGGCCGGGGCGGCTTGTTGTGATCAGTTGAGTCCGCATCACCGTCGTAGAGAGGACCCCTCCATCATGAAGAGCATGCTCGGCAAGGCCCTGCTGACCGCCGTCGGCGCCCTGGCCGTGGCCGGTGTCGCGGCGCCCGCCCAGGCGCACGTGGACGCGGGCGGCGGCGCCCACCTGGTCGCCACCGCCGACGACCCGTTCGTCGCGGGCGAGGGCCACGGCTGGGCCGAGACCAGCAACATCTCCGTGATCGGCCAGGAGTGGGGCTGGGCCACCAGCACGGCCATCGGCGGCGGCGCCGACGGCGAGGCCCACATCGGCTGACCCGGCCGTACAGGCACCGGAGGCCGGGCCGCGGAGATCCCGCGGCCCGGCCTCTTCGGGTGCGCCGCAAGGGGCGCGTGCCGGCGAGTCCTAGCGCAGCATGCCCGCGGCCTCGACCGCCCAGTAGGTGAGGATCTGCTCGGCGCCGGCCCGGCGGATCGAGGTGAGGGTCTCCATGATCATCCGCTCGCGGTCGACCCAGCCGTTGGCGGCGGCGGCCTCGACCATCGCGTACTCGCCGGAGACCTGGTACGCGGAGACCGGCACCGGGGAGGCGTCGGCGATCTGCCGCAGCACGTCCAGGTAGGCCATGGCCGGCTTCACCATGACCAGGTCGGCGCCCTCGGCGACGTCCAGCTCCAGCTCGCGCAGCGACTCGCGGGCGTTCGCCGGGTCCTGCTGGTACGCCTTGCGGTCGCCCTTGAGCGAGGAGCCGACCGCCTCGCGGAACGGCCCGAAGAAGGCCGAGGCGTACTTGGCGGTGTAGGCGAGGATGCCGGTGTCCTGGTGGCCGGCCTCGTCCAGGGCCCGCCGGACCACGCCGATCTGACCGTCCATCATCCCGGACGGCCCGACCAGGTGGACGCCGGCGTCGGCCTGCACCACGGCCATCTCGGCGTAGCGCTCCAGGGTGGCGTCGTTGTCGACCGAGCCGTCCGCGGCGAGCACGCCGCAGTGGCCGTGGTCGGTGTACTCGTCCAGGCAGAGGTCGGACATCACGATCAGCTGGTCGCCGACCTCGGCGACCACGTCGCGGATGGCCTGCTGCAGGATGCCGTCCGGGTTGGTGCCCTCACTGCCGACGGCGTCCTGCACCTCGGGGACGCCGAACAGCATGATGCCGCCGAGGCCGGCCTCGGCGGCCTCCACGGCGGCCCGGCGCAGGGTGTCCCGGGTGTGCTGGACGACGCCCGGCATCGAGGTGATCGGCTTCGGCTCGGTGATGCCCTCGCGGACGAAGGCGGGAAGGATCAGTTCGGCCGGGTGCAGGCGGGTCTCGGCGACCAGCCGGCGCATCGCCGGGGTCGAGCGGAGGCGGCGCGGGCGTACGGTCGGGAATTCGGCGGACAACTGCTGCTTCTCTCTCACGACACGAAACCGCCGGGGAGGCTCGGGGCCTCCCCGGCGGCGGGGTTCAGCGGGCGGCCTTGCGGCGCGACCCGGGGCGGCGCTCGCTCGGCCGGTAGACCGGTTCGCCGGCGGCGACCGCGGTGTCCCGGCGCCGGGCGCCGAATTCGGCGAGGGCCTGGGCCAGCGCGGCGGCGGACGGCGCGGGCGCCATCACGTCGACCCGCAGGCCGTGCTCCTCGGCGGTCTTGGCGGTGGCCGGGCCGATGCAGGCGATCACCGTCACGTTGTGCGGCTTGCCGGCGATGCCGACCAGGTTCCGCACGGTGGACGACGAGGTGAAGAGGACCGCGTCGAAGCCGCCGCCCTTGATCGCCTCACGGGTCTCGGCCGGCGGCGGCGAGGCGCGCACGGTGCGGTACGCCGTGACGTCGTCGACCTCCCAGCCGAGCTCGACCAGGCCGGCCACGAGCGTCTCGGTGGCGATGTCGGCGCGCGGCAGCAGCACCCGGTCGATCGGGTCGAAGACCGGGTCGTACGGCGGCCAGTCCTCCAGCAGGCCGGCGGCGGACTGCTCGCCGGAGGGCACCAGGTCGGGCTTCACGCCGAAGTCGACCAGCGCCTGGGCGGTGGTCTCGCCGACCGCGGCGACCTTGATGCCGGCGAAGGCGCGGGCGTCCAGGCCGTACTCCTCGAACTTCTCCCGGACGGCCTTGACGGCGTTGACCGAGGTGAAGGCGATCCACTCGTAGCGGCCGGTCACCAGGCCCTTGATCGCCCGCTCCATCTGCTGCGGGGTGCGCGGGGGCTCCACCGCGATGGTCGGCACCTCCTGCGGGACGGCGCCGTAGCCGCGCAGCTGGTCGGAGAGGCCGTGCGCCTGCTCCTTCGTCCGCGGGACGAGGACGTTCCAGCCGAACAGCGGCTTGGTCTCGAACCAGGAGTGCGAGGCGCGGTGGGCGACCTGCTCGCCCACCACGGCTATCACCGGCGTCGCCGGGTCGACCGGGGCCGACACCGGGGAGGGCAGCACCCGGGCCGCCTTCAGGTCGGCGGCGATGCCGGCCAGCGTGGAGGTGAAGGTGCGCTGGCGGGTGGTGGTGCCCGACAGGGTGGCGGAGAGCGCGGCCTCCGGCTTGCGGCCGTTGGCGACCAGCGCGTTGGCGGTCGCCGGCAGCTGGCCGAGGGTGGTGCGGACGACCAGGGTGGTCTCCAGCGCGCCCAGGTCGACGCCGGCGCCGCCGAGCAGCGCCGCCGCGTCGACGAAGCGCACGTCCGCGCCCTGGCTGCTGCGCAGCGGCACACCGGCGTAGGCCGGGACGCCGACCGACTGGGCGACGCCCGGGATCACCTCGAAGGCGATCTCCGCGCCGGCGCAGCCGAGCATCTCCTCGGCCGCGCAGCCGTCCAGGCCGGGGTCGCCGTCGACGGTGCGCACCACGTGCTTGCCGGCGCGGACGGCGTCCGCGACGAGCTTGGCGACGTCGAGGCCCGCCTCCTCGGCGGGGTTGTGCACCTGGACGCCGGCCGGGCAGTGCGCGCGGACGGCGGCGGCGGTGAGCGGGTCGGCGATCAGCACGTCGGCGGAGGCCAGCACGTCGACCGCGCGGAGGGTGAGCAGACCGGGGTCGCCCGGGCCGGCTCCCAGGAAGGTGCAGCGGCCGGACGGCTGGGCCGGGCCGTTGGAGGGGCTGGTGGCGGCGGTGGGGCTCATCGGTTTCGCTCCCCCATCAGGCCGGCCGCCCCCTGGTCGAGCAGCCGGGCAGCCAGCGCGCGGCCGAGGGCCGCCGCCTGCTCCTCGGCCGTCCCGTCCAGGACGAGCGGGCCGGTGGCGGTCATTCTCAGCAGGGTGGCGCCGTCGGTGGTGCCGACCACGCCCTCCAGCCGCAGTTCGGTGCCGGCCCAGGTGGCCAGCGCGGCGACGGGCGCCGAGCAGCCGGCCTCCAGGGCGGCGAGCAGGGCGCGTTCGGCGACGACCGCGGCCCGGGTGGGCCGGTGGTCGAGCGCGGCGAGCTGCGCGGCGAGCGCGGCGTCCGTGCACTCGACGGCGAGGGCGCCCTGGCCGGGGGCCGGGACCATCAGCTCGGCGTCGAGGTGCTCGGTGATCTCGGCGCCGCGGCCGAGCCGGTTGAGGCCGGCGGTGGCGAGGACCACCGCGTCCAGCTCACCGGAGGCGACGTAGCCGATCCGGGTGTCGACGTTGCCGCGTATCGCGACCGTCTCCAGGGCGGTGCCGCGGGCGGCGGCCCAGGCGTTGAGCTGGGCCGTCCGGCGCGGGGAGCCGGTGCCGACGCGGGCGGCGCGGCCGCTGCCGGCGAGCTTCTCGACGAGTTCGCCGAGCGTCAGGCCGTCCCGGGCGACGAGGGCGTCGCGGGAGTCCTCGCGCTCCGGCACGGCCGCGAGCAGCAGGCCGGCCGGGGCGGCGGTGGGGAGGTCCTTCAGGGAGTGCACGGCGAGGTCGATGCGGCCCTCCAGGAGGGCGTCGCGCAGCGCCGAGACGAAGACGCCGGTGCCGCCGATCTGCGCCAGCGCCTCGCGGGAGGTGTCGCCGTAGGTGGTGATCTCCACCAGTTCCACCGGGCGGCCGGTGACCCGGCTCACCTCGCGCGCGACCATGCCGGACTGCGCCATGGCGAGGGCGCTGCGCCGGGTGCCGAGGCGCAGCGGCTGCTCGGGGGCGCCCGGGGGGCTGCTCAGTTGACCATTCATGGGGTGCTCGTCCAGGTCGTGCCGGTGGGGGTTGACGGGGTTCATCCGGCCGCTCCGCCGCGGGGGGCGTGGCCGGTGCCCGGCGAGGCTGCCGGGGTGCCGGAGACGGCGTGCACGGCCGCCGGGTCCAGGTCGAAGAGCTCGCGCAGCGCGTCCGCGTAGGAGGCGCCGCCGGGCTCCGCGGCGAGCTGCTTGACCCGCACGGTGGGGGCGTGCAGCAGCTTGTCGACGACGCGGCGGACGGCCTGGCCGATCTCGGCGCGGGAGCGCTCGTCGAGGTCGGGCAGCCGGGACTCCAGCCGGGCGAGTTCGCCGCTGACGACGTCGGAGGCCATCGAGCGGAGCGCGACCACGGTGGGGGCGATCCGGGCGGCGCGCTGGGCGGCGCCGAAGGCGGCCACCTCGTCGGCGACGATGCCGGTGACGGCGTCGACGTCGGCGGCGCCGGGGCCGTCGGCCGAGTGCGCGTGCGAGAGGCTCTCGATGTCGACCAGCAGGGCGCCGGGCAGCTCGTGGACGTCGTGGTGGACGTCGCGCGGCATCGCCAGGTCGAGGAAGGCGAGCGGGCCGTCGCCGGTGCGGGCGGCGACCGCGGCGGCGACCTGCTCGGCGGTGACGACCACGCCGGCCGCGCCGGTGCAGGAGACCACCAGGTCGACGTCGGCGAGCGCCTCGGGGACCTTGGCGAAGTCGACGGTGCGGCCGGTGCCGAGGATGGTGACCAGCCGCTCGGCGCGTTCGGCGGTGCGGTTGGCGATCAGCAGGTCGGTGACGCCGGAGCGCACCAGGGTGGCGGCGGCGAGCGAGCTCATCGAGCCGGCGCCGACGACCAGGACGCGCTTGCCGGCGATGGCGCCGGCGCCGGCGGCGACCTGCTCCAGGCCGAAGGTCACCAGGGACTGCCCGGCCTTGTCGATGCCGGTCTCGCTGTGGGCCCGCTTGCCGACCCGCAGGGCCTGCTGGAAGAGCTCGTTGAGGCCGCGGCCGGCGGTGTGCTCGTCCTGGGCGCGGGCCAGGGCGTCGCGCAGCTGGCCGAGGATCTGGCCCTCGCCGACGACCATCGAGTCCAGGCCGCAGGCCACCGAGAAGAGGTGGTGGACGGCGCGGTCCTCGTAGTGGACGTAGAGGTGGGCGGTGAGCTCCTCCAGGTCGACGCCGCTGTGGTGGGCGAGCAGCAGGGAGAGCTCGGCGACGCCGGCGTGGAACTTGTCCACGTCCGCGTAGAGCTCGATCCGGTTGCAGGTGTTGACCAGGGCGGCCTCGGCGACGGTGGCCGAGGCGGCGGCGTCGTGCAGCAGGCGGGTGGGGACCTCGCCGGTGAGGGCGGCGCGCTCCAGCACGCCGACCGGGGCGGTGCGGTGGCTCAGTCCGACGACGAGCAGGCTCATGCCGGCATCACCGCCGAGAGGTCGCCCTCGCCGCCGGCGGGGGTGGCGCCGCCGGCCTGGGCGGCGGTCTTGGCGGCCCGGCCCTGGGCGGACCGGTCGGTGCCCTTGGCGGGCTCCGCCTTGGTGGCGCCGCCCGCGGCGCGGCGCAGCTTGGCGGCCGCGGCGCGGACCGGGCCGGGGGCCCGGTCGAGGACGGAGTCGCCGCCGCCGGGCTCCTCGCCGGCCTTGCGCTGCTCGTGGAAGGCGAGGATCTGGAGCTCTATGGAGAGGTCGACCTTGCGCACGTCCACGCCGTCCGGGACGGTCAGCACGGTGGGGGCGAAGTTGAGGATGCTGGTGACGCCGGCCTCGACGAGCCGGTCACAGACCTGCTGGGCGGCGCCGGGCGGCGTGGTGATCACGCCGATGGAGACCTGCTGGCTCTCGACGATGGACTCCAGCTCGTCCATGTGCCGCACGGGCAGGCCCGCGGCGGTGGTGCCGACGACGCCGGGGTCGGCGTCGAGCAGGGCGGCGACCCGGAAGCCGCGGGAGGCGAAGCCGCCGTAGTTGGCGAGGGCGTGGCCGAGGTTTCCGATGCCGACGATGACGACCGGCCAGTCCTGGGTGAGACCCAGCTCACGGGAGATCTGGTAGACCAGGTACTCGACGTCGTAGCCGACGCCGCGGGTGCCGTAGCTGCCGAGGTAGGAGAAGTCCTTGCGGAGCTTGGCGGAGTTCACGCCGGCGGCGGCGGCCAGCTCCTCGGAGGAGACGGTGGGGACGGACCGCTCGGAGAGCGCGGTCAGGGCCCGCAGGTAGAGGGGGAGGCGGGCGACGGTCGCCTCCGGGATGCCCCGGGCACGCGAGGGTCGGCGCGCGGCGCCGGTGTCGGGCGCCTGCGAACTGCTCTGGGTGGGTCGGCCGATTGCCACGGTGCTCCCGAGGGTGAAGCTGGGCTTAGGCAGCCAGGCTATGCGTTTGTGAACGTGTGCACAAAGATGGTGTCCGATTTGTCCCTCCACAGTGATGCGCATCACTCACCTCCCTGCGGGGCCGTCGCCGATCCGGGGGCCACCGGAGCGCCTGCCCCGTGACCGGCCGCACCCTGCGGCCACGGGCCGGGCGCGGTCTCCCGGCGCAGCAGCGGGACGAGCTCGCCGCCCGCCAGCGAACGGGCCCGGCCGAGCCGCGGCCAGGGCACCGGCGCGGTGCCCCGGGGCGGCTCCGGGCGGTCGGCGGGCGGCAGCGCCCCGGCCCGGGCGTAGTGGCGGAGCAGGTCGGCGGAGGCCCGGGCGTCCCCCATCGCGGTGTGCGCCGGGTACCAGCCGAGGCCGGCCTCCCGGACGCAGGCGGTGAGGCCCCAGCCGACGGCGGCGGGCAGCCGGGTACGGGCCATGCGCATGGTGCACAGCAGCGGGACGGGCGGCAGCGGCACCCCGATCCGGGCGTACTCGCGCTCCAGGAAGGCGTGGTCGCAGGTGACGTGGTGGCCGACCATCACCCGGTCCGCGAGCAGGTCGAGCAGGTACGGGGCGACCTCGCGGAAGCGCGGGGCGCCGACCACGTCGTCCTGGGTGATCCGGTGCACGTGGGTGGGCCCGACCGGCCCGCCGGGGTCGATCAGGGTGGAGAAGGTCTCCTCGGTGCGGAGACCGTCGTCCAGCAGGACGACGGCGACCTCGACGACCCGGTGCCGCCAGGGGCTGCGGCCGGTGGCCTCGACGTCGACGACGGCATAGCCGCCCATCGCGTTCTCTCCTTCGCCTGCGGCCCCCGGCGGACACGAAACAGGCTCGATCGTAAGCCGACGAATTCACCGATTAGGCGGGTGATCTCTATCGGGTCGGCAACGATTCGGCTCCGCACCCCCGCCGATCGGCGGGGGTGCGGGCGGGCGCGGCGGCGGGCGGTGGTGGCGGACGGAGGTTCGGACGGTGCGCGGGCGCCGGCCGGATCAGGCGCCGAGGGCGGCGCGCAGACGGCGTTCGTCCACCCGCCAGAAGTCGTGCTGGCGGCCGTCGATCAGGGTCACCGGGATCTGCTCGGCGTACTGGTGGTACAGCGCCTCGTCCTGGGTGATGTCCTTCTCCTCGAAGGCGGCGCCGAGTTCGCCGGTGACCCGGACGAGGATCGTGCGGGCGTCGTCGCACAGGTGGCAGCCGGGCTTGCCGATCAGGGTCACCACCCGGTCGGCGGGCTTCTTGTTCTTGTCGCGTCGCAGCAGGCTCACCCGGCCATTGTGCGCCCGCGGCGCGGGTCACTGCGCCGATGCGCACCGTTAACGGCACCTGCACGCGGGCGTCACGGGAACCCCTTCCCGGCTGGCTATGCTCGGTCCATGGCCGCGCTACGAAGGCTCCACCTCGCAAGGCGTTCCCCCGACGAGCGGACCGCGCTGGCGGGCGAGGCCGCCGCCGACGCGGCCGAGGCCGGCCTGCTCGCGGTCACCGCGGGGCGCACGGACGGGGCCGGAACGGCCGCGGGCACGGAGAAGAGCGCGGAGAAGGCCGAGAAGACGGACAAGGCCGAGAAGGCCGAGAAGGCCGAGAAGGCCGAGAAGTCAGAGAAGGCCGAGAAGTCAGAGAAGGCCGAGAAGTCAGAGAAGGCCGAGAAGGCCGGACGCGGCAGGAAGGCCCCCGCCGAGGACCACACCCCGACGCCCGGCGACCCCCGGGCGGCCGCCTTCTTCGACTGCGACAACACGATCCTGCGCGGCGCCGCGATGTTCTACCTCGGCGTCGGACTGTACCGGCGGCGGTTCTTCACCCGCCGCGACGTGGCCCGCTTCGTCTGGCAGCAGACCTGGTTCCGGCTGCACGGCTCGGAGGACCCGGCGCACATCGCGGACGCCCAGGACACCGCGCTCGGCCTGGTCGCCGGCAAGCGGACGGCCGAGCTGGAGCAGATCTGCGAGGAGATCTTCGAGGAGGTCATCGCGGACAAGGTCTGGCCCGGCACCCGGGCGCTCGTCCAGATGCACCTCGACGCCGGGCAGCGGGTCTGGCTGGTCACCGCGGCCCCGCAGGAGATCGCCCGGATCATCGCCCGCCGGCTGGGCATGACCGGCGCCCTGGCCACCGTCGCCGAGACCTCGAACGGCGAGTACACCGGCCGGCTGGTGGGCGGCCTGCTGCACGGGCCGGCGAAGGCGGCCGCGGTGCAGGCGCTGGCCCGCCGCGAGCAGCTGGACCTCTCCCGTTGCGCGGCGTTCAGCGACTCCGCCAACGACATCCCGATGCTCAGCCTGGTCGGCCACCCCTACGTGGTGAACCCGGACGCCTCGCTGCGCCGGCACGCGCGGACGCACGGCTGGCGGGTCCGCGACTTCCGGACGGGCCGCAAGGCCGCCCGGGTCGGGCTGCCGGCCGCCGCCGGGCTCGGCGTCGCGGCGGGTGCCACGGCCGCGGCCCTGGCCGCCCACCGGCGCCGCCGCACCGCCTGAGCCCGCGGCCGCACCGCCCCGACGCGCCGCCGCCGCATCCGGCCGGAACCGACCCGTCGTCACATGTGCCCTGGTCCGGGGCGGTTGCCGGGGCGTCCACCCGCGGCCCGTCAACTCCTCACACGTGCGGGCGACATCGGGCGGACGGCTGCGGTTCGCGCCTGCTTCACTCTTGACCGGATCCGATCGTTCGGCGCCTCGGGAAAGTTGTGGGTTACCGGGCCGCGAGGCAGGGAAAGCGCCCGTCCCTCACCCGAATCGGTCACACCGGGTTGCCATTCGATCACCCGGAGCGCGCTCCGGCCGGCCACCGACGATCAGTACCGGCTGAATATACGCGCCATCCGGATCCCAAACGACCAGTTCCGCCACAGGGTGTAGCCGTCATTGCACAAAGCGTTATCCTCTCCTGGATGCACGGCACCTGCGTGTCCCCCGGCGGGGGCATGGGGGCGTGCTCTCCGCGCAGGCGGAGGTGACCCGTCCACAGTTCTGCCTCTGGGAGTCCCGTGTACCCACCCGTCCGGAACGACGCGCCCACCACCTCCAGCCCGTCGACCGCCACCCTGCGCACCGGCGCCCGACTGGACCGGCTGTGGGCCGCCATCCGCGAGTTCCAGGTGCTCGGCCCCCAGCCCGTCCTCGCCGGCGCCGGCGCCCCCGTCGCGCCCGGCCCGCGCACCCTCCCCGCCGCCCGCCCGGCCGCCACCGGCACCCTGCTGCGCTCCACCGCCACCAGCGGCACCGCCGCGGGCGGCACCACGACCGGCACCCGCCGCGGCGTCGGCGCCCCGGCCCGCAGCCGCCCGCGCACCGACCGCGGCACCGAGACCGATCACAACCCGGTGATGGAGCTGGTCGAGCGCGCCCAGGCCGGCGAGAGCGAGGCCTTCGGCCGGCTCTACGACCAGTACTCGGACACCGTCTACCGGTACATCTACTACCGGGTCGGCAGCCGGGCCACCGCCGAGGACCTCACCAGCGAGACCTTCCTGCGGGCGCTGCGCCGGATCGGCACCTTCACCTGGCAGGGCCGGGACTTCGGCGCCTGGCTGGTGACCATCGCCCGCAACCTGGTGGCCGACCACTTCAAGTCCAGCCGGTTCCGGCTGGAGGTCACCACCGGCGAGATGCTGGACTCCAACGAGTGCGAGCGCAGCCCGGAGGAGTCCGTCCTGGAGTCGCTGGCCAACGCGGCCCTGCGGGACGCCGTGCGGCGGCTCAACCCCCAGCAGCAGGAGTGCGTCAACCTCCGGTTCCTGCAGGGGCTCTCGGTCGCCGAGACGGCGCGGATCATGGGTAAGAACGAGGGCGCCATCAAGACCCTGCAGTACCGCGCGGTGCGGACGCTGGCCCGCCTGCTGCCCCCGGACGCGCGGTGAGCCTGCTGCCGTGACGCCCCCAACCGACGGACCGTCACCCGGGCCCGTGCTCCGACACGGGCGGGTGAATGCGCGGTCACATGATCAGTCGTGCGTAACCGACTCCCGGCACCGCTCGTTGGCCAGCCTGGAAACCATCAACGGGCGTGCGGTCAAGCAGGTTCGGACCGCATCACCCGATGGTGTGGTTTCGGCCCGCCGAGACAACCCTCCGGCAGGCCACGGTGTCGACAACGACGAAGGGAGGTGTGGCCCGTGACGGCAAACGTGCTGGAGCACCGGCGGGCGAAGGCCTTCGCCGAGGCATTGGAGGCCCACCGGACGGACAACTCACCCGGCGGGGACGGACCCGACGGGAGCACACCGGGTGGTGCCCACCGCGCCGGATCGACCGCGATGGCCGAGCTGCTGGCCGTGGCGGACACCCTCGGGGAACTGCCCGTACCGGAGTTCTCCGCGGAGACCAAGGCGGTCCAACGGGCCCAGCTGATGGCCGCGTTCGAGCAGGCCTTCGCCGGGGGCGGCACCCCGGCGGTGCCGCGGCAGCGCGGGCACCGGGCCGCCCGGGCGGCCCGCGGGCGCTGGGGCCGCCGGCTCGCGATCGGCGGGCTGGTCGCGGGCGTCGCGGTCGGCGGTTTCGCCGGCGCCGCGGCCGCCAGCGGCGGTGCCCTGCCGGGCGACGCCCTGTACGGCATGAAGCGCGGCTTGGAGGGCCTCCGGCTGGACTGGGCCGGGTCCGACTCCGAGCGCGGCGCGCTGCTGCTGGAGCAGGCGACCACCCGGCTGGACGAGGCGCAGAGCCTGCTCCAGCGGTCCGGCTCGCCGGACACGCTGAGCCCCGGCACGGTCGAGCAGGTCCGGCAGGCGCTGGACGACATGCACGCCGAGGCCCTCCGCGGCCGCGACCTGCTGCGTTCGGTGTACCGGAGCAACGGCTCGCTGGCGCCGATGCGCCAGCTCGCCACCTTCGCCTCGGGCCAGGACGACCGCTGGACGCGCCTGCACGACCGGCTGCCCGGCCAGCTCGGCCCGCAGGCCGACAAGGTCGACGAGCTGTTCGACGACATAAGCGAGGACGTCGCACCCCTGCACCTGGAGAAGCCCGGTCCGGGCGGCCAGCAGGGCACGGGGGCGGGCGACGGTCAGACCTCGGGGCAGGCGTCCGGCGGCGCCGTCCAGGGCGCCACGCAGGGCGGTTCGGGTGCGCCGACGGCGCACGGCACCGGCACCGCCCCGAACGGTGCCGCGCCGAGCACGGCTCCGCAGGGCGTCGGCGGTCTGGTCGACGGCCTCACCAACGGCCTGGGCGGCGGGCAGAGCGGCGCACCGGCCACCGGCGGCACGACCGGATCGGGCGCCTCCCCCGCCCCGAGCGGTTCGGCCACCGGGTCGTCGGAGGGTCAGGGGATCACCATCCCGCCGCTGATCCCCGGTCTGCTGCCCGGTCTCACGCTGGGCTGAGGCCGGCTCCGTCCCGAGCGGCCGTGGGATTCCCGAGCTCCCACGGCCGCTCCGGCGTCGGTGCACCGGTCAGAAGAAGTCAGAAGAAGACCGATCGCCGCTGCACCAGCAGCTTGTACAGGGTGTGCTGGATGGTCTCGCGGACCTGGTCGGCGAGGTTGAAGACCAGCATCGGGTCGTCCGCGGCCTCCCGCGGGTACCCGTCGGTCGGGATCGGCTCGCCGAACTGGATCGTCCACTTGGTCGGCAGCGGGATCGCGCCGAGCGGCCCCAGCCAGGGGAAGGTCGGCGTGATCGGCACGTACGGCAGGCCGAGCAGCCGGGCCAGCGAGCGGAAGTTGCCGATCATCGGGTAGGTCTCCTCGGCGCCGACGATCGAGCAGGGCACGATCGGCACGCCCGCGCGCAGTGCGGAGGAGACGAAGCCGCCGCGGCCGAAGCGCTGGAGCTTGTACCGCTCGGAGAACGGCTTGCCGATCCCCTTGAAGCCCTCCGGCCAGACCCCGACCACCTCGCCGCGCTCCAGCAGCGCCTGGGCGTCCTCGTTGCAGGCGAGGGTGTGGCCGGCCTTGCGGGCCAGCTCGCCGGCGACCGGCAGCAGGAAGACCAGGTCGGCGGCGAGCATCCGCAGGTGGCGCCGGTGCGGGTGGTGGTCGTGGATCGCGACCTGGGTCATCAGCGCGTCGAGCGGGATGGTGCCGGAGTGGTTGGCGACGATCAGCGCGCCGCCCTCGGCGGGGATGTTCTCGACGCCGAGGACCTCGACCCGGAAGTACTTCTCGGCGACCGGGCGGAGCAGCGAGAGCAGCACCTCCTCGGTGAGCTCCCGGTCGAAGCCGAACTCGTCGACCTCGTAGTCGCCGGTGATCCGACGGCGCAGGAAGGCCAGGCCGCTCGCGGCGCGTTCCTCCCAGCCCTTGCCGAGGACCTTGGTGGCGGTGGCGCCGAGCTGTCCGGCGAGCGCGCCGCCGACGGCCTCGGCCAGCCGGTCCGCGAAGCCGCCGCCCTCCGGGCTGCCGGCGTGCCAGCTGGGCGCGGACTCGATCGGGATGACCTTGGCGTCGGCCGGCTCGGTCTTGCGGGCTGCGGTCATCGTGGCATCGGCTCCTGGGTGGGGCGGTCGTCCTGGCCGAGCAGGGCGGCCAGCCGGTCGGTGACGGCGGCGAGCCGCTCCGGGGGCAGCAGGCCGGCCCGCTGGGCGGCGACGAAGTCGGCGAACGCCTCGGCGGTGGTGAAGCGGGGGGTGTGGCCGAAGGTCTCGCGGAGCTGGGTGGTGTCCACGACCCGGCCGTGGGTGAGCAGCTGGATCAGCTCGGGCGAGATGTCGGCCAGCCGGGTCTGCCGGACGAGCCCGGCGACCGCGCCGAGCGCGGGCCTGAGCAGCGGCACGGTGGGCCGGCCGAGTCGGCGGGCGCACTGCGAGAGCAGCAGCACGCCGTCGCCGGCCACGTTGAAGGTGCCGGTGTTGGTGGTGCCCGGACGGGGGTCGAGGGCGGCGAGCCGGAGCACCTCGACGGCGTCGTCCTCGTGGACGAACTGCAGGCGCGGGTCGCGGCCGAGCACGGTGGGCAGCACGGGCAGGGTGAACCAGGCGCAGAGCGGGGTGTCCCCGACCGGGCCGACGATGTTGGCGAACCGCAGCACGGTGACGGCGACGTCGGGCCGGCGGCGGGCGAAGCCGCGGACGTAGCCCTCGACCTCGGCGGCGTCCCGGGCGAAGCCCCCGGCGGGCAGCTCCTTGGGTTGCATCCGCTCGTGGAAGACGGCCGGGTCGCGCGGGGCGGAGCCGTACACGCCGGTGGTGGACTTCACCACCAGGCGGCGCACCCCGGGGGCCTTCTGGCAGGCACCGAGCAGCTGCATGGTGCCGATGACGTTGGTCTCCTTGACCGTGGAGCGGCCGCCCGGGCCCATGGCGGAGACGTTGAGGTGGACGACGGTGTCGACGCCGTGCTCGGCGATCACCCGGGCGACGGCCGGGCGGCGCAGGTCGACCCGGGCGAAGTCGACCCCGGGCGGCAGGTCCTCGGCGGGGGGCTGGACGTCGACCCCGACGACCTTGTCGACCCCGTGGGAACGGGCGATCCCGGCGGCGAACCGGGCACCGAGGTGCCGGGCCACACCGGTGACGAGTACGGTCCTGCCCACGCTGCTGCGGCCTCCTCGTGTCGCCCTGAGTGCACCGTACCGTGCGGATGTTTCCGGGCCGTACCGGCGCCACACCCGCGGGCCGCGGGGCGCCGCCGAGGGCGCGGAGACACCACTGCCCGCCCGGGCAGCGCCCGGGCGGGCAGTTCGGACACCTGGTGCGCGCGAGGCGGCCGTCGGTGCAGCGGCTGGCCCCCCGCGTGAGCGGGAAGTAGTCCGGCCGCGGGTTACTTCTTGTTGCGACGCTGCACGCGAGTGCGCTTCAGAAGCTTGCGGTGCTTCTTCTTGGCCATACGCTTGCGACGCTTCTTGATGACAGAGCCCACGGAACAACCCTCGCTCACTCGGACCCCGTCCATGGGAGACGGGTGTCCATACGACTGACGGAGGGCCTAGCCTACCGTCCGCCCGGGGTAACCAGTAATCGTGCCCTGCCGTGTCAGGCCTACGCGCTCTCGAGCCGCACGTAGGACTCCTTCAGGTACGCGTGGACCGCCTGCTCCGGGACGCGGAAGGAGCGCCCGACCCGGATCGCCGGCAGTTCACCGCTGTGCACCAGGCGGTACACCGTCATCTTGGACACCCTCATGACCGAGGCCACCTCGGCCACGGTCAGGAAGACGACTTCCTGCAGGGGGCGTTCGCCTGAACTCATGACCATCACCGACCCTTACCCGTGTGCAAGGCACCGGCTTCCCCTCCGGTGACTCCACCGGCACACGTGTATGCCCAGAGTAGTTATGGGTGGTACCAGTGGGAAGAGGGGGATGCCCAGTCCTTGTACGGTGAGGCATCCCCCGATTGCAGTACGTAGCCGATCGGCGTATGGCGCAGGCGGACCGGCCGGTCGGCGCCGGTGGGGCGCTCGGGAGCACCGGCCCGGCGCGCGCGGCGCGGGTGCGGGCGCCGCGGCCGGGGACGGGCCGCAGGTCAGGGCAGCAGGCCGTGGTGCGGGTAGACGGCGCGACGGGCGGCGAGGATCGCCTGGTCGAGGCGGGAGGCCGGGTCGTAGCCGTCGTGGAAGTCCCGCCAGTCGGGGGCGGCGCCGTCGGTCATCCGCAGCGGTGCCTGCTGCCGGGTGCGTCGGTAGACCTCGGCACGCCACTCCTCGGGGGTCTCGGCGGCCGGGTCGAGCGGGCGGCCGGCCGCGGTGGCGACCAGGTGGGTCCAGGTTCTGGGCACCACGTCGACCACCGCGTAGCCGCCCCCGCCGAGGGCGATCCAGCGGCCGTCGGCGTGCTCGTGGGCCAGGCCGTGCAGCGCCTCGGCGACGAGGCGCTGGGCGTCGAGGCTGACCGCGAGGTGCGCGAGCGGGTCCTCGACGTGGGTGTCGGCGCCGTGCTGGGTGACGAGCACCTGCGGGCGGAAGGCGGCGAGCAGTTCGGGCACGAGGGCGTGGAAGGCGCGCAGCCAGCCGGCGTCGCCGGTGCCGGCCGGCAGCGGCAGGTTGGCGGCGCTGCCGGGGGCGTCCGGCCCGCCGGACTCGGTGGACCAGCCGGTCTCCGGGAAGAGCGTCGCGGGGTGCTCGTGCAGCGAGACGGTGAGCACCCGGGGGTCGTTCCAGAACGCCTGCTGGACGCCGTCCCCGTGGTGCACGTCGACGTCGACGTAGGCGACCCGCTCGGCACCGAGCTCCAGCAGCCGGGCGACGGCGAGCGCGGGGTCGTTGTAGACGCAGAAGCCGGACGCCCGGTCGGGCATCGCGTGGTGCAGCCCGCCGGCGAAGTTGACGGCGTGCCGGGCCTCGCCGCGCCAGACCGACTCTGCGGCGGCGACGGACTGCCCGGCGATCAGCGCGGACGCGGTGTGCAGGCCGGGGAAGGCCCAGTTGTCGTCGGTGCCGAGGCCGTGCCGCAGATCGACGAGGTCCGGGTCGGCGGCGACCTTGCGGACGGCCGCGATGTACTCGCCGGTGTGCACCAGGCGCAGGGTGGAGTCCCCGGCGGCCGGGGCCGAGCGGACGGTGACGCCGGGGCCGCGGTCGAGCCCGAAGGCGTCGACCAGGTGTTTGGTGAGGGCGAGCCTGGTCGGGTCCATCGGATGGCCGGGGCCGAAGTCGTACGCGGTCACCGCGTCGTCCCAGAAGAGGTGCAGGCCGCAGGGGTTGTCGTCGCGCTCGGCGTCGGGCATGCCTCCACCGTAGTGGGTGGCCGGGGGCGGGACGCAGGGGGCTCAGTGCGCCTGGGCGGGCTCCTTGGCCTCCTGGGCCGGTGCGGGGGCGAAGTGGCCGGCGAGCGGCAGGATCACCAGCACCAGCAGCATCGGGGCGAGCAGCGCGGCCCGGTAGGAGCCGGCGTCGCCGATCGCCCCGACCAGCGGGGAGCCGACCAGGAAGCCGACGTAGTTGAAGAGGTTGAGCCGGGCGACGGCGGCGTCCGAGTCGGCGGGCATCAGGCGGCCGCCGGCCGCGAAGACCTGCGGGATGATCGCGCAGATGCCGAGGCCGAGCAGGGTGAAGGCGGCGATCCCGGCCCAGGGCGCGGGCGCGACCGCGGCGGCGGCGAAGCCGAGGGCGGCGGTCGCCGCACCGACCCGGACGACCGTGACCGCGCCGAAGCGCTGCACCCCGCGGTCGCCGAGCGCGCGGCCGGCCAGCATCGCCAGCATGTAACCCAGGTAGGACAGCTTGGCGAGGTCGTCGGGGCTGTGCAGGGTGTCGGTGAGGTACTTGACGCTGTAGTTGGAGACCGAGGCGTCCGCGATGTAGGCGACCGCCATGGCGAGGCAGAGCGGCAGCAACGGCCGCCACGGGACGGCGCGGCCGGCCGCGCGGGCGGCCTGCTCGACGGCGTCGCCGAGTTCCGCCGGGCCGGCGAAGCGGGTGCCGACCAGCAGCGCCGCCGGGATCAGCACCGCGGCGGAGCCGGCGAACAGCACGCTCAGCGGTGTCCCGCGGTGCGCGCCGAGCCCGGCGACGGCGGCGCCGGCGATCCCGCCGAGGCTGAACGCGGCGTGGAAGCCGAGCATGATGCTGCGGCCGTACCGGTGCTGGAGGCCGACGCCGAGCATGTTCATCGACGCGTCCAGCGCGCCGACCAGCAGACCGAAGGCGGCCAGGGCGAGGGCGAGCTGCCACAGGGCGGTGCCGACGCCGACGGCGGCGAGCGCCAGGCAGACGGCGGGCTGCACGGCCCGCAGCACGGCGCGCGGGCTGCTGCGGCGCACCAGGGCCTCGGAGGCGATCGAGCCCACGCCGGCGAGGATCGGCACCGCGGCGAGGAAGACCGGCAGCAGGGAGTCGTCGAGCCCGTACCGCCGCTGGATCTCCGGGATGCAGCTGACCAGCAGCGCGAAGGTGGCGCCCTGCAGCAGGAAGCTCGCTGCCAGTGCGGCGCGCGCCTGCCGCAGCCGTCCGGTGGTCTCGGCCATGGGGCCCCCGCTACTGGTGGGTACCGACGTGTGGTGGCGAGAGCGTAGGCCCTGGCGGGCCGTTCCGGGAGGGGGTCGGCGTCACACGGTGCGCGGGCGGCTTGTTCAGGGGCGCACGGGGGCACCTGACGGCCGGCCCTGTTCGGGTGCCCCTGCGTCAGGCGCGCGTGCCCAGGAGGGCGGGGACCTGGGTGAGGCCGGTGATGAGGCCGGTGGCGCCGGCGGCGGTGAGCTTGGCCGGGTCGGTGAGCGCGGCGTAGCCGTACACGTCCATGCCGGCGGCGCGGGCGGCGAGCACGCCGTTGGGGCTGTCCTCCAGGACGAGGCAGCGCTCGGGCGGCACACCCATGGTGCGGGCGGCGTGCAGGAAGAGGTCGGGGGCGGGCTTGCCGACGCCGACGTCCTGGGCGCTGAAGATGAGCTCCTCGGCGAGGTGCCCGCGCAGGCCGGTGAGGTCGAGCGCGGTGCGGATCCAGGAGTGGTGCGCGGAGGAGGCCAGGCAGTACCGGACGCCGGACTGCTGCAGGGTCTTGAGCAGGGTCTCCGCCCCGGCGACCGGGCCGAGTTCGGCCTCGAAGGCGGCGAACACCCGGCCGTGGAACAGGTCGTCGAAGCCCTCGGGCAGCCGGTCGCCGTGCCGTTCCAGGATCACGTCGTGGACCCGGTGCGCGGCGGTGCCCATGTAGTCCCGGTAGGAGTCCTCGACGGTGGTCGGGTAGCCGAGTTCGGTGAGGTACTCGGCCAGCACCCGGTTGGAGATGGGCTCGCTGTCGACGAGCACCCCGTCGTTGTCGAAGATCACCAGGTCGTAGCTCACCCGGTCGAGCCTACCGGCCCGGCACCGCGGCTCCGGTGCCGGGCCGCTGCGGGCTACTTGCCGCCGCCGGCCAGCTCGCGGGAGCGGTCGCGGGCGGCCTCCAGGGCGCCGAGCAGCGCGGCGCGGACGCCGTGGTTCTCCAGTTCGCGGATGGCCGCGATGGTGGTGCCGGCCGGGGAGGTGACCGCCTCGCGGAGCTTGACGGGGTGTTCGCCGGAGTCGCGCAGCATGATCGAGGCGCCGATCGCGGACTGCACGATGAGGTCGTGGGCGACCTGCCGGGGCAGGCCGAGCAGGATGCCGGCGTCGGTCATCGCCTCGACCAGGAAGTAGAAGTAGGCGGGGCCGGAGCCGGAGAGGGCGGTGGCCGCGTCCTGCTGGGCCTCGGGCAGGCGGATCGCCTTGCCGACCGAGCGGAAGATCGCCTCGGTGCGCTCCAGGTGGGCCTCGGAGGCGTGCGAGCCGCCGGAGATGACGCTCATGCCCTCGTCCACCAGGACGGGGGTGTTGGGCATGACGCGGACGACCGGGGTGCCGGCGGCGAGCCGCTCCTCGAACCAGGCGGTCGGGATGCCGGCGGCGGCCGAGACGACCAGCCGGTCGGGGGCGACGTGCGGTGCCAGCTCCTCCAGCAGGGTGCCCATGTCCTGCGGCTTCACCGCGAGGATCAGGGTGTCGGCGAGCTTCGCAGCCTCGGCGTTGGTGACGGCGGTGACGCCGTGGCGCTCGGCGAGTTCGGCGGCGCGCTCCGGGCGGCGGGCGGTGACCAGGACGTCGGCCGGGTCCGTGCCCGCCCGCAGCAGGCCGGAGAGCAGGGCCTCGCCGATCTTGCCGGTGCCGAGGAAGGCGATCTTCTGTCCGGATGCGCTGCTGGGCATGGGGGCCGCTCCTTCGTACGGTGCTGCGGCCATCCTCGCACCGGTGTGGTGCCGCGGGCCGGGATGTCCGAACCGTGGGCAGTGCGCTCGCGCACGGACGGGGCCGGCAATGGGGTGCGCCGCCATCCGGCGGCGCCGGGGGTGTCCGTCCGCACCGTGCCGGGCGGCACGGCCCCGCCCGTACGGTCGGCTCTCCCCCACCCCAGAGGAGCTCCCCCATGACGTACGACACGCCCCTGAGACGGTGGTGGGCGGCGCTCGCGCTGCTCGCCGTGGCCGCGGCGGCGGTGCTCGGGCTCGGCCACGGCGAGGCCCGGGCCGCCGGCACCGTCCAGGTCACCGGGTTCGGTTCGAACCCGGGCAATCTGCTGATGTACCGCTACGCGCCCACCGGGCTGGCCGCCGGGCGGCCGGTGGTGGTGGCGCTGCACGGCTGCACCCAGACGGCGTCGTACGGCGAGGCGGCCGGCTGGACGCACTGGGCGGACGCCTGGGGCTTCGCCGTGGTGATGCCCCAGCAGCAGTCCGCCAACAACTCCTCGCAGTGCTTCAACTGGTTCCAGCCGGGCGACTTCGGGCGGGACGCGGGCGAGGCGCTGTCGATCCGTCAGATGGTCGCGAAGACCGTCGCCGACCTGGGCAGCGACCCGGCCCGGGTGTACGTGACGGGCCTGTCGGCGGGCGGCGCGATGACGGCCGCCCTGCTGGCGGACTACCCGGACGTGTTCGCGGGCGGCGGCGTGGTCGCCGGGCTCCCGTACCACTGCGCCACCACGGCCGTGGAGGCCTCGGTGAACTGCATGACCATGGGCACCTCGAAGACCCCGCAGCAGTGGGGCGACCTCGTCCGGCAGGCGTACCCGTCGTGGACCGGGGCACGGCCGAAGGTCTCGCTCTGGCAGGGGTCCTCGGACTCGGTGGTGAAGCCGGTGAACCTCACCGAGCTGATGAAGCAGTGGACGGACGTGGCCGGCACCGGCCAGACGCCCGCGGTGAGCGACACCGTCGCGGGCCACCCGCACCAGGTGTACCGGGACGCCTCCGGCGCCGACCGGGTCGAGGTGTACTCGATCACCGGCATGGACCACGGCCAGCCGGTCGACCCGGGCAGCGGCGCCGAGCAGTGCGGCACCGCCGGGGCGTACGTGCTGGACGTGAACCTCTGCGCCTCCTACCGGATCGGCCGGTTCTGGGGCCTGGACGGCTCGGCGCCGTCGCCCTCCCCCAGCCCCTCGTCCTCGCCGTCGCCGTCCCCGTCACCCTCGGGCGGTTCGGGCAGCACGCAGCTGACCGACGACACCGCCCTGGACGGCTACGTGAAGGCCGCGGCGGACGGCGGTTCGCCCGCGGTGGGCACCCTCGCCGGCAGCCTGGGCCTGGCGGTGGGCCGCGGCACCGAAGGCAAGCAGAACCGGGCGCTGCTCTCCTTCGACACCTCGGCCCTCCCGGCCGGCGCCACGGTCACCGGCGCCCGGCTCACCCTGGGGTACGGCAGCGGCAGCGGGGACCCGTGGGCCGCGGCGCAGCTGACCGTCGACGTGCGGGACGGCTGCTTCGGCGCGGCCTGCACCACCGGCACGGACGACTGGGCGGCCCCGGCGAGTGCGGGTGCGGCGGCGACGGTGGCCCGGTTCACCTCGGGCAGCGGGACCTCGGGCGCGTTCTCCGCGGCCGGGCTGGCCGCGATCCGGCCCGGGTCGACGGTGCAGCTGCGGCTGCAGTTCGACCAGGCGCTCGCCTCCACCGCGTACGTCTTCGTGCAGCGCGGTGCGGGCGCGGTGCTGACCGTCGACTGGACGCGCTGAGCCGGACCCGCTCTTCCGGGTGCCCGGGGGCGGTGGCCCCCGGGCACCCGGGCGTCAGCGCTTGGTGCCGTCGACGATGACCGGCGAGCCGCCGGTGCCGCAGGGGCTGGCGTAGACCGGGTTCTTCTCGGCGGCGGCCTTGAAGGCCTCGATGCACTGGCTCATCAGGATCTTGTCGGTGAGCGAGTTGGCGATGGCGGTGTTGGCCGCGGCGGTGCTCTCGGACTCGATCTTCCGCTTCTCGGCCTCGGCCTTGGCGGTGCGGACGGCGGCCTCGGCCTGGGCGGTGGCCTGGTCCTGCTGGATCTTCTGGTCGATCGCGTGCTGCAGGCTGTCGCTGGGCTTCACGTTGCGCAGGTTGACGCCGTTGACCAGGATGCCGCGCGGCGCGAGCCGGGCGGTGATCAGCCGTTCGATCTCGGTGCTGATCGCCTCGCGCTCGGAGCTGTAGCCCTCGACGCCGGTGTGCTTGGCGAAGACGTTGCGGACGATCTCCCGGCTGTCGGGGTAGACCAGGCGCTTCTGGACGGCGTCGGTGTCGCCGGCCAGCTTGAACAGGCTCTGGGTGTGCTTGGGGTCGACCGACCACTTCACGGTGATGTCCGCGTAGAGCACGCCGCCCTCGGAGGAGCGGACCTCGACGGTGTCCTTGCCGGTGAGGTCGAGGTCGACCGGCCGGGTCGAGAAGGTGGAGACGTCGGTCAGCGGCGACTTCAGGTGCAGTCCCGGCTGCCAGGTGCCGCCGACCTTGCCCAGGGTGGTGGGCACGCCCACCTCGTAGGGCGCGACCACGTGGACGACGGTGGCGAGGCCCGCGAGCAGGCCGAGGCCGACGGACACCAGGCCGGACGCCGTGGCCGCCCCGGAGTCGGTGACCCCGCGCCACCTCAGGACGAGCAGGACGGTGCCGACGAGGAGGAGCAGGACGGCGATGATCAGCATCTGGGGTCTCTCGGTGGACGGACGGGACGGCCGCAGCATAGGGAGCCGGACGCCTCCGGGAGGCCGGATTCAAATGATGTTCATATGAAGTCCGCGGCCCGCCGACGGTGCGTCAGCGCCCGCTCACGGACGGCGCCCCTCCCGCACGTCCGGCGCGGACCGGACGGCCCGCCCTCGGGGGAAACTCGGGGATCACCCCTATGGATTTCCAGGGACCGCCGGGAGCACGGTTGAGGTATGGGAAACGGAGATTTGTCGCGAAGTGAGAGCCGTCAGGTCGCCGTCGCCGCGGCGACCCTCGGCCCGTGGCGGACGGCTGCGGCCGTCGGGACGGTGGTCGGCGGTGCCGCCCTCGGGGTGGACATCGTCACCGGCAACTGGTCCATGGACATCCTCGCCGGGCCGGTCGGCCTCGGCCTGTTCTTCTTCTTCCTCGTCGGCACGGTCGGCGGACGGCTCCGCCGGGACACCGGCGACCGGCGGCTCCAGCGCTGGGCCGAGGAACACCCCTGGCAGTCGGCACTGCCCGCGGCCGGCGCGCTGTGGGTGCTGAACACCCTGGCGATGACCCTGCTCGGCAGCTCGGGGCTGTTCGCCGCGCTGTTCACCTCGCTGCTGCCCGCCGGGCTGCTGCTGGCGGTCGCGGGCGTGGTCGGCTCGGTCAAGCAGGCCCGCCGACGCGGCTGACGGGCCGTGGGCCGGCACGTGGCGGCTCCGCCCCGGCCGAACTGACGGAGCGCCTCGGCGCAGGCACCCGCGTCGAGTTCGGCGGCGGAGCCGTGCACGGCCGGGACGCCCCCCGCTGTCGGGCGTGTCGGCCGCCGTCTGCATACTGTCCGGCGTGCCGACAGTCGACGACCCCGCCCCGCGTCCCGACGACCCGTTCGAGGACGTCGTCCTCGACGAGGACTTCGTACGCGCCGCCACGGTGAAGGAGCAGTCCGGGCGGGCCCGGATGCTCGCCGCGAAGTGGCAGCAGCAGCCGCCGCAGCCCGAGCCGTGGCGGGCCTCCGCCGACCCGGCTCCGGCACCCGCCCGCCGGCGCTTCGGGCGGCGGCCGAAGCCGGTCGACCCGTGGGGCCGGCGCCGCAGGCGCAACTGGCAGACCCCGGTGTTCGTGGTGCTCGCCGCCGCCGTCACCCTGGCCGCGCTCAACGTGGACCGCCTGAACGGCTGGTACCACCGGGGCGAGGACTCCTCGGCGGCCGCGGCCGACCCCACCGCCCCGGCGGCCGCACCGCCGACCACCGATCCGCAGACCCCGACCGTCGAGCGTCCCTGGGCCGGCTCGCCCGCCGACGCCTGGAAGGCCGGGGCGGACGCCCTGGTCCTGCCGCAGGCGAAGGCCGAAGGCGTCTTCGGCAAGGAGGAGGTGGCCGGCCTGCTGGAGAAGGTCCGGCAGTACCTCGTCCTCACCAACCTCGACCCGAAGACCGTCCACGGCGAGACCCCGGCCGCCGCCCTCGCCCTGCTGGACCGCTCGTCGCGCGAGGACCTGGAGAAGGCGCTCGCCCACCCCACCGTCGACTCGGACGCCGCCAACTGGCTGAGCCGCTTCGACCCGCGCCGGGCCGTGCCCGTCACCGACGTGGTGAAGGCCCGGGGCACCATGACCTTCGAGGGCGACGGCGACCGCGGCCTGCTGGTGCACACCGACTACATATTCGTGTACGCCCTGCGGCCCGGCCCGGACGCCGGCGTGCCGCGGCCCGGGCAGAGCACCGGCAGCGGCGGCGCGGCCAAGCCGGTGGCCCTGAAGGCCGACGTCGCCCCGCGGGTGGAGCGGGAGATCGTCCGGCGTCAGCAGGACTTCCGCTTCTACAACCCCGCCCGGTACAAGGTGCAGCGCGGCAGGCTGCTGCTGGACAAGTGGACGGCCGACTTCGGCAACAACGTGTGCGGGATGGGCAGCGGCTACCTGGAGACGGACTTCACCGTCGACTTCGGCCCCGGCACCGAGGAGCCGCACACCGGGCCGACCGTCGACCCGTACGACCCGAACCGCAAGCTGGACGACCACGAAGGCTGCGGCACGCTGACGCGGAGCTGACGCACCGTCCGGGGTCAGTCGTCGCCCTCCGTGGGGGCGGCGCCCCGGACGTGGCCGAAGATCAGGCTGGTCTCGGTGTGCTGCACCGCGGGGTGCGCGGTGAGGTGGTCCAGCACGAAGTCGCGCAGCGCGTCGGTGTCCGCGACCGCGACGTGCAGCAGGTAGTCGTCCGCCCCGGACAGGTGGTACGCGGCCACCACCCCCGGCAGCCGGGGGATGCCGCCCGCGAAGCTGCCGATCTGCTCCTTGGTGTGCGCGTGCAGCCGCACCGCGATCATCGCCTGAATACCGAGACCGACCGCGGCCGGCTCCACCTCGGCGTGGAAACCGCGGATCACCCCGCGCTCCCGCAGGGCTCGGATCCGGCCCAGACAGGTGGACGGGGCGATGCCCACCGCCTCCGCGATCGCGTTGTTGGGCATCCTGGCGTCGGCGACCAGCAGCCGCAGGATGGCCCGGTCGACGGGAGCGAGTTCGCGCTGCGGATTCTTCGGCACGGGGCCCACGATCGTCCGGCAGTCCGAACATCCGCAAGACCTACCGGCCGGTATTCGAATCTTCTGCCGAACTGTGGCCGCCACTCCGCGGACTCTTCACCATGGGGCCACCCCCCACCCCGCCGAGGAGGCCACCCATGCCCCACGCCGACACCCGGGCCGTCCACGCCGGCAGAACCGACCTGCGCGGCCTCGGGACCCACGTCCCGCCGATCGACCTCTCCACCACCAACCCCCTGCCCGGCGTGGAGACCGGCGGCGACAGCTACGAGGCACTGGCCACCGGCGGACTCGTCCCGGACGGCGGCAGCGCCGTCTACCAGCGGCTGTGGAACCCCACCACCGCCCGCTTCGAGCAGGCCCTCGCCGAACTCGAGGACTGCGAGCAGGCGGTGGCCTTCGCCTCCGGCATGGCCGCACTCGCCGCCTGCCTGCTGGCCGCCCGCGCCGAGGGCAAGGGACACGTCGTCGCGGTCCGCCCGCTGTACGGCGGCACCGACCACGTACTGGCCACCGGCCTGCTCGGCACCGAGGTGACCTGGGCGACCGCCGGCGAGGTCGCCGCGGCGATCCGCCCGGACACCGGCCTGGTGATCGTCGAGACCCCGGCCAACCCCACCCTGGACCTGGTCGACCTGTCCGCCGTCGCCGCCCAGTGCGGGGACGTGCCGCTGCTGGTCGACAACACCTTCGCCACGCCCGTGCTGCAGCAGCCGGTGCACCACGGCGCCACCCTCGTCCTGCACAGCGCCACCAAGTACCTCGGCGGCCACGGCGACGTCCTGGCCGGCGCCGTCGCCACCGACGCCGAGTGGGCGGCCCGACTGCGCCGCGTCCGCGCCGTCACCGGCGGCATCCTGCACCCGCTCGCCGCCTACCTGCTCCACCGCGGCCTGCAGACGCTCCCGCTGCGGGTGCGGCACCAGGCCGCGAACGCCGCCAAGGTGGCGGCCTGGCTGGCCGCCCGCCCCGAGGTCGAGCAGGTCTACTACCCGGGCCTGCCCGAGTGCGACCCGCAGGGCCTGGTCGGGCGGCAGATGACCGGCGCCGGCTCGGTGCTCGCCTTCTCGCTGCGCGGCGGCTACGAGGCGGCGGCCCGCACCGCGGCCGGCTGTGACCTGATCACCCACGCGGTGTCGCTCGGCGGCGTGGACACCCTGATCCAGCACCCCGCCTCGCTCACCCACCGCCCGGTCGCCCCCGAGGCCCGCCCGCACCCCTCCCTGCTCCGCCTCTCGGTCGGCCTGGAAGAGCCCGAGGACCTCTTCGACGACCTCGCCCGGGCCTTCTCCGAATAGAGGCCCAGGGGGCGCGTGGGGGCACCTCCCGGCCGAAGGCTGGGAG